>CAZAZH010000042.1:0-15983 GCA_964489585.1 uncultured Syntrophomonas sp. | reverse complement strand
GAACTTATGACTTCTTCCGCGTCAAGGAAGCACTCTCCCACTGAGTTAACGGCCCATTTGTCAATCTATATTATAACCAGACTATAGTTAGAAATCAATATGAAATAGGTTAAGCCTTACGATTTATTCCGATACCCCATATCAGGTTATAGTTATATTTTCAAAGCAATATAAATAGTAGAAAAAGTAAAAGGATGGGGTATTCATGGTTATCTTAACTATCCGTAAGCGCACCGCAGGCCTGGCTTTAGTTTTTATATTAGCTCTGATGGTACTGGGCATTACCAGTTACACGATGGCCAAACACCCTAATATGGATAATTGGAAAAAAGAAAAGATTCTTATAGATAGGGTCGAGACAGATAAAAAGGTGGTCGCTCTAACCTTTGATGATGGTCCCCATCCCCAATTTACTCCGGCCTTATTAGATGTACTTAAAAAACATGATGCCCGGGCTACTTTTTTCGTCATGGGAAATAAAGCCGAAGCTTACCCCCAAATACTTAAAAGAATGGCCATTGATGGCCATGAGATTGGGAATCATAGTTACAGCCATCCCGATTTTAATAAGCTAAAAAAAGAAGCCCAGTTGGAGGAAATTAAAAAAACCACGGCCATAATAGAAAAACACAGTGGGCAAAGTGTAGCTTTACTACGTCCACCAGGGGGTTACCTGTCTTACGATTTGATAGCAATGAGCAAAAAACAGAACCTGATTATAGCTTACTGGACTTACCAGCAGGATAGCAAAGATTGGCGTAACGGAACAAAACCCTCCACTATATCCAGGCACATCATAAAAAATATCCAACCCGGCCAGGTCATAATTCTGCATGATGGGTGCCCCAATGGTATGGCAACCGCCCAGGCAGTTGATACGATAATAACCCGTCTCAAAGAAGAAGGTTATACATTTGTAACCATGAGTGAATTAATTAAAATTGGAAAATAAGTAATAAAGCCAGGCCAGACACCATAAAATTGTAAAAAACTACAAATGGGGGGTCTGGTTAGTATGCCGAAAATATTCGGTTTCTATGAAATGCCATCCCGGGTTAAAATCTTTATAATCGGGATTGTGGCGCTGGTAGTCCTGGCCAGCAGTGTAGTGTACGTACAGGCTTATCATCGGGTCAAACCTATTTATGAGGTTCCTACTGATAAAAAAATCGTAGCCCTGACCTTTGATATCAGTTGGGGTAATAAGACTCCTATGCCGGTGATTGAAATCCTTAAGGAGAACAATGTTAAAGCTACTTTTTTCCTTTCTGGACCCTGGGTAAAGCAATACCCTGAAATACCACAGCGGATTAAAAAGGACGGCCACGAAATCGGCAGTCACGGCTACCGCCATATTAATTTAAGTAACCTGAGTAAAACCGAAGTGAAAGAAGAAGTAATGAAGGCCCATAAAAATATTAAAGAAGTGACCGGAGTAGATGCAAAATTGATTAGGACCCCTAATGGCGATTATAATGAGCAGGTCATTGAAGGTATCCATGAATGTAATTATGAGGCTATACAGTGGGGGACAGACTCCCTGGACTGGATGAATCCCGGAATTAATACCATTATTGATCGGGTAAGTAAGCGGGTTCACCCGGGCGATATCATATTGATGCATGCCAGTGATACCTGTAAACAAACACACGAAGCTCTACCCGCAGTAATTAAGAACCTGAAGCAGCAGGGGTATGAGTTTGTAACTGTTTCCGAGTTGCTTAAGGAAATGGAAAAGGATAAAGGCAAGGATACGGATACGGATAAAGACAAGCGTAAGGACAAGGACAAGGGTAAAAGTAAAAATTAATATTATAAGTACAAAAAAAGAAGCCATTTAAGGGTGGTCTTAAATGGCTTCTTTTTATTCGTTGTCATCTCTTTTGACCTCAGCTTCCTCGATATGCTCAAGGCCGATATCCCTGAGGATCTGGTCAATTAACTTTTTATCCAATTTATCACCTCCTACTAAGATATAAATATATTCTCCTCTCAGTAATTATAGTACTAAAATCCAATTAAATCAAAGGACTTTTCTAAATATTTAGAAAATATGGTAAATTAATCATCCGTGCAGGCCACCGTATTTTGTGCCTCTTCCTGCTCCAGTTCCGGCGCCACTAACTGGCGTGGGATTTTATCGACTGGTTCCAAAACCGGAATATCATTACTAGTGGTTGCTCCCAGCTCCCGGAATTTACGTGCTGTTACTAATACCCTACTTTCCAGTGAGCCGACGGCGCGGTTATATACGTCAATGGAGCGCTCCAGGCTTTTGCGTAAATCATTAAAATAGCCAGCTAAAACGCTGATACGATCATACAGGGTTTTGCCCAGTTGGCTGATTTGCTCGGCGTTTTCGGCGATGCTCTCCTGTCTCCAGCCATAGGCAACTGCCAGCAAAAGGGCTATCAAGGTAGTGGGGGTCGCCAGGATTACCCGCTGCTGAGAACCGTATTCGATTAGCTCGGGGTCCTGCTCCAGGGCCGCACTGAAAAATGACTCCCCCGGTAAAAATAGTACTACAAATTCAGGTGCAGGTTTAAACTGCTCCCAGTAACTCTTGCTGGCTAACTGGCTTATATGCACCTTAACCTGGCGAGCATGGTCTTTCAGGTTTTGTACCTTACCATCTTCATTGGTCGCCTCCAGAGCTTCCAGATATGCCTGCAGGGGTGTTTTGGAGTCAACTACTATGTAGCGCTCACCCGGCAACCTGATTAGCATATCAGGGCGCAGGCGTCCCTCCTCGCTATCGCTGCTTTGCTGCTGGTAGAAATCGCAGTGTTCTACCATACCTGCCATCTCTACCACCCGCTTAAGCTGGATTTCCCCCCATCTTCCTCTTACGCTAGGCATCCGCAAGGCCTTAACCAGTTGAGCCGTTTCCATCTGCAATTGCACCTGGGTATCGGCCAGGGATTTTACCTGTTGGCTAAGACCTGCGTAAGCGGTACCGCGAACCTTTTCCAGTTCTCTTATTTCCTGGTCAACTTTTTGCAGTGATTCTTTCAAGGGCTCTACCAGTTGGTTAATGGCTTGCTGCCGTTTATCTAAATCACCCCGGGCACCTTCCTGGTATTTCTCCAGGGTAGTTCGAGCCAGTTCCAAAAAGGCCTGGTTATTACTTTTCAGGGCTTCCGCTGATAAGGCCTTAAAGGCACTGGCCAACTGTTCCTGAGCCTCATTCAGGATTACCATTTTTTCTTCCATGGCCCGGGCCTCTTCTTCCATCCTGGTTTGCAATTCGGTCTGTTTTTCGCGGAAAGCGATGTTGGTATCAATTAATTCCGTTATTCTTTGCTCTTTCTCCGCTAATACCGTTTCCAGTTCGCTTACCCGTTTATTCTTCTCTTCGGCTGCAGATTTTAGTTGTTGTTCGTTAGCCAATTGGCTTTGAAGCTCACCTTGCCTGGTTTCCAGTTCCTCATGCCGGGTTTTCAACTCCAGTATATAGTCCTCCCGGCTCTGTAGTCTTTCCCGCAATACCGCATCCTCAGCCTCATGCTGGCTAATATCCTGGGCATACCGATTTTGTAACCTGCCCTTTATAAAAAAGTAACATAGTAACGCTCCCAGCCCTAACCCGACTCCCAGATAAACAATATTTATAATATTTCCCTGCATAAGAAAACACCTCTTTTGTTAACACAGGTTTTATTTTCTTTTCTTCCCTGATTTTACAGGGATAGCAGGCACATAGCAAGGCTACCACTATTGAATACTAAATGAAAAGATTAAATGCTGGTGAGCGCTCGATAAAGGAAGGAATTTATATGTTAAGCAGGGATGGAGTTATAGCACGATTTATATTTGCTTTTTGTTTTTACTTTCTCTCTGGTACCCAGATGGTAACAGGTGGGTTGGCCACTGTCTGCGGCGTACTTGGCACTGTCGCCTTGACCAGTGCTCTACTTCATTATTCGCCACTGGTGGAATACCTCTTTATCAGAGCAGAAAGGAAAAGCAGCGAGGAAACCGTGATGCCAGGCAAGGATAATCGCCATGTTAACGACGGGAATAGAAATCCGTAGGGGTACAACCTCACGCCTCACCTTGCAACGTCCTCTGCAGCTGTTATAGTAACCCACTTGCCATTTTCAAACTTGTAGCTTTCAAAGCGATCTGTGGGCAGGGTTACATCCGGCCAGCGGTATTTTAAGTTATATTCCATTTGCCCAGAAGGCTTTCTATCCAATACATATTTTAGGGTAGTTATACCCTCTTCATTCTTTATGCTGAGGTAAAACGCGTCCCCCCGGTCACCAATGTAATTATAGGGGAAATATATAGAATCTGGCTGATATTTACCTCCATCATAAGCTGAATGCTCCAGATGTTGAAAATCATGTAGTATCACCTGCTGACCAAACAACGGTGGTGGAGGTTCCGGTTTAGTATCGGGGACATTGCGAAATATCATGGCAGCCACAAATACTACCAATGCTATATAAATAACCCGGCGCCAGTTCATATTTATTCCTCCTAAAAATAAACAGCGGTCTCTTTTAGTTCCCCCTGCTTCTGGCAACAGGAGTCCCCATTTAATCGCACTGAATCAACCTTTATTTTAACGCAATAAAAAGCTCCTAACATTAAGAAGGCCCGGGATTACCCGGGCCAACCTTCGTTTTACTTAATCCAGCTTATCCAGCATTTCCAATACCATGTCAAAGAAATACGCTATATCATCACGGTCGTTGATGCCAGCCTTAAACCCTATCTCCGGGAATCTGTTACCCCCATTGATACGAACATTGACCAGGTACATAGCCTGATCCATATCTTCCTCCAGGTGCTCCAGATCTATATCTTCCCAGTCATCATCAAAAAAATCATCTTCGTTCACAGGCCGGGCATATTGTGCTGAGTTAACTTCCTGGCCATTATCAATAATCTGGGCCACTATCCACATTACATCAGTGGTACTTATTTCTAGTTCTTCGCTGAGCTGCATGATTTCGTTGGCTACTGGCGTAATTTTCAGTAAATCCGAGAGATTTACTGGATCCCCTTTGCCCCACTTCTTTTTCATTGGCATCACCTCCGCATCTATTTGCCACAAACCCGGAACTATTCAATTGTATGTTGTTTATCAGGCTATCACCTTAACTTTTATTTGTATACACTAAATTGTACTACTGTTACCTAGATTATATGTGAAATGCAACCTAAAAAACAACCGCTCAGGTCAAAATGAAAATATTCTGACCCTTTCCCCTTAGCTCATTAGACACTAACAAGGTAAAATTGTACCATAAAGGAATAATTGCTGCAAGGGCAAGTGATTTAGTTTAGCTTATATTTACTTCATTATTAGAGTTATAATCTAAACATAGCTTTTTCTAGTTATTTTTATAAACCGGAGGCGTTATTTTTGATAAAAACCCTGAAATTATTGGCTATTATGCTTACGATATTCATATTAGTGATGGTTTTTTATGGTATATTTAAAGGGATATATAATTCTCTGTTGTTCTGGTTGTTGTATATCTTATTATTGGCAGCTGATTTTTTGGTTATTGCCGTTATTAAAAAGTATAACGGCCCAGGGGAGTGTTGATTTTGCCTGGTTATAAGAAGCCTGGTATAGTTATAGACGCCAATAATAAAATTAAATTGCTAATTGGGGATTTTAACCGGGAAAAACTTAATCAGCTTACCGATAAGCTGATGAGTAAGAAAACTGCCCTCATTATACTGGGGGCAGGTGTTCTGACCGGTATATTACTGGCGCTACTACTTTAATTATTAGCCCTGGTGCTGTTCTTCCCAGGCCTTACGGGCTGCTTCCCGAGCCGGAGGTATCATAGGTGCAACCATTTTCTTAAGCTCTACCCGATTTTCATGGACATATTGCACCAATTCTTCATCAGAAAAGGTCTTATTGTGGCGCCCAACCTTTATGGTTACACAATAGTTACTCTGCAAATAAAAAATCAGTTCCACTTCAGCGTTTATTTCCCCTGCCTGAAACTGCGCCGCTCCCGCCGCCTTATTACGATCAATCATACGAAAATTATCTAGTGACAACATCTGCATCATTAATCACCTCATTCTGCCTTTACTGGAATAATTTCGACACATAAAGCCTCTATCCTCTTTTGGGACAGGGTGGGACAGGGGGACAGGTCCCTTGTCCCACTAAATTGGGACAAGGGACCTGTCCCCCTGTCCCAAAAGAACGTCCCGGTGTAACATTAGCAGATGCGGGGGACGTGCTCGCCTTCAAGGGTACCCAGTATACGTTCGGCTCCCAGTTCGGTTTCTATTAAAACCATTCCTGTCGGCTCTTTACGAAGTTCACCTATTATGGTGGCCTGGTGGCATTCCGGTATAGTTTGCAGAATGTTTATTATCTCGGTGGATTTCTCCGGGGCGACAAATATGACCATTTTGCCTTCATTAGCCATATACAGGGGGTCCATTCCCAGCATATCACAGGCGCCACGAACTACCGGGGATACTGGGATGTCTCTTTCCCGTATTATTATGTTAAGACGGGACTGCTCTGCTATCTCGTTTAGAACTGTAGCCAACCCTCCCCGGGTAGGGTCGCGCATACAGCGAACATCACCCTTATACTGTTCTAGTTCCCGACCTATGGCGTAAAGGGGTGCACAATCACTGTTAACCGGAGTGGAAAAACGCAGTCCTTCACGCTGTGCCAGGATACTAAGTCCATGGTCTCCTATGGTACCGGTAACAATAATTTGATCACCGGCTTTTATGCGCTGGGGACGGTAGTCAATACCTTCAGGTATTATCCCTATACCAGTGGTATTGATAAATATGCCGTCAGCACTTCCCTTCTCCACTACTTTAGTGTCGCCGGTAACCAATTTGACTCCAGCCAAATTGGCGGTTTGGGCCATGGAGGCAGCTATTTTACGCAAATCAGCTAGCGGCAAACCTTCCTCAATGATAAGGGCCACAGACAGGTAGAGAGGTTTTGCTCCGCAGGCTACCAGGTCGTTTACCGTGCCACAAATGGACAGCTTGCCTATGTCTCCTCCGGGGAAAAACAGGGGAGTTATGACAAAGGAATCAGTAGACATGGCTATACGTCCGGCTGGCAGGTCAATCAGGGCGCCATCCAGCATAGCCTCCAGGTACTCATTCTTCCAGGCTTCTTTAAATACTTCATCTATTAACTGCTGGCTCATTAATCCCCCACTGCCGTGAGCCATTAATATTCGCTCTGCTTTCATCTACCTTCTCCTCCTTTAAATTAGAAGTGGGACACGGGGACAGGTCCCTTGTCCCATTTTAGTGGGACAAGGGACCTGTCCCCGTGTCCCACTAGGTTATTTTATAGCGATAGTAAGCGGCACAGGCGCCTTCGTGGGAGACCATGCAGGGTCCAATGGGGTTAATGGGTGTACATGCCCGGCCAAAAAGGGGGCATTCATGGGGTGTTATCCTGCCGGTTAAAACATCTCCACAGGCACAGCCTTTTATAGGTATATCTTCATATTCTGGTATAGCAAATTTCTTACGAGCATCCAGCTCTTCATATTGCTTACTAAATTCCAGGCCGCTATTATCAATAAAACCAAGACCCCGCCAACGGGCGCCTACAGTTGTAAATACCTTTTTTAAAGTTTCCTGGGCCACCAAATTACCTTGCGGCCTTACCACCCTTTTATACTGAATTTCCGCCCCGGCTTGTCCCTGACGTATCTGCTGCAACAACATTACTATACCTTCCAGTATGTCCAGGGTTTCAAAACCGGTAACTACACAGGGCTGGTGATAATCTTCTGCCAGCTTAATATATGGCTCCAAACCAATCACAATGGAAACATGCCCAGGACAAATTAACCCGTCTACTTTAATATCGGAGTCAGAAAAGATAACTTCCAGAGCTGGAGGAACTACTTTGTGCAAGGACAGTACCGAATAGTTTTTTAGCCCTTCCTGCAGTGCTTTTTCAGCACTAATTGCTACTGCTGGAGCCGTAGTTTCAAAGCCAATCCCCAGGAAAACTATTTCTTTCTCCGGATTCTGCCGGGCTATCTCAACAGCATCCAGGGGTGAATAAGCTATTCGTACATCTGCCCCCCGGCTGCGGGCCTCCTGTAAAGAGCTCTTGTTTCCCGGCACTCTCATCATATCACCGAAAGTGACCAGGATAATTCCCGGCCTCTCAGCCAGGTCTATAACTGCATCTATATCACCCTGGGCGGTAACGCAAACCGGGCACCCAGGTCCGGATAATAACCTCAGGTTAGGCGGCAGTAAACTGCGTATTCCGCTTTTAGCAATAGCCATAGTATGGGTTCCGCAGACTTCCATTAAGGCAATCTCTCGGGTTTCCCCTTGAATATCCTTAAGCAGAGAAGATATATAGTCTTTGTTTGATTCCACTTAAAATCCCCCATTTGATTACACCACAAAATTACTTACTTGACTGCATATTAGTGAATGCGCAGTTATTAACCCCCATGGCTAAGGGCCGCAAAACAAGCATGAAAATATATCAAAAGGACCGCGTGTGCCCTTCAGGGTATCCCCATGATATACGAAATCTTAATCATTGTGGCTGCAGCTGTTTCAGCAGTTGCATGGTTTCCCTGGCCCAATCCTCATCAACAATATCCATGGCAAAACCGGCGTGAACCAGCACATACTGCCCTATTTTGACTTCCGGAACCAGTTGGATACTAATGTTTACCTGGTTGCCGTCAACATCTACCACGGCCATCTGACCCTCGATAAATTCTACAACTTTAGCCGGAACTCCCAAACACATTAGGAAATCACCTCACTTGCAATAATAGCCTGACCCAGCGATAAGCCCCCGTCTCCTGGCGGCAGTTGCTGGTGCTGGTAGGCTGTGAACCCGGCATTCTGCAGGGAATGCAGTAGTTCAACCAGTAGTATTTGATTATGGAAAACTCCCCCGCTTAAAACTACCCGGTTAAGTCCACTCTCTTCTCGTACCTTCTGTAAAACTTCAGTAAACATCTTTACCATGGTCAGGTGAAATTTATAAGCTATTTCCCCTGCCGGCATTTCCTTTTCTAAATCAGCCAGTAGTTCAGGCCACATGGGGAGCGGATTCATTATCCACATATCCTCTTCACAATCTATATTATAACTGTAATTACCTTCTTTTTCGGTAGCATATGCTTCCAATTCAATAGCCGCTTGACCTTCGTAATGATTAATAGGGCATATGCCCAGCAGTGCTCCCACAGCATCAAAAAGCCTGCCACAGGAGGAGGTTAAGATCTCCTTCCCCCCGGTTATACGGGCAAGCATTAAATCCCTCTCCGTATCAGCTAAATCGGGCAGATATTTTCCGGCCACTGATAAAGCCTTATTCTCTCCCAGGGCTGCCAGCAGGTATACCAGGGCCATACGATAAGGCCTCTGCGCAGTAAGGTCGCCTCCTGGTAAGGGCAGATATTTCAAATGCCCGCGGCGCTCAAAATTACGGTAGTCACCCTTAAGAACCTCGCATCCCCATATAGCCCCGTCAGTTCCCCATCCGGTACCATCACAGATTAATCCTAATACTTCACCTTGCAGGTGATGCTCTGCCATTACAGCAGCCATATGAGCAAAATGATGTTGGACCGCAATAGTTTTAAAATCCTGCTGCTGCCTGGCCCAGCGGGTTGTCTGGTAATTAGGGTGAAGGTCGTGAACGATTACTTCTGGCTTTACCGAAAGCATATTTTCAAAACGTTCTATACCATTTAAAAAATTACGATAGTTAAGATAGTGATTTAAATCCCCCCAGTGTTGGCTCAAAAATGCTTCTCCTTCTCGGGTTACGCAAAAGGTATTTTTCATCTCCCCCCCTACGGCCAGAACCGGCTGTGGAGACGGTGGCACCTGGATTCCCAGAGGTACAAAACCACGCGCCCGGCGAAAATAATGGGGGGTGTTGATTCTGGTCACCATCATAACTGAATCGTCACAGGGATTATATATTTCCCGATTATGCAATAGAAAATAGTCCGCTATTCCCTTTAATTTATTAAGTGCAGCATCGTTATCAATAATAAGCGGTTCATCACTTATATTGGCACTGGTCATGATTAACAAATCCAGTTCGTTATCAAAAAGCAAGTAATGTATAGGCGTATATGGCAACATTACTCCCAGGGTTTTCAGGCCAGGATGAATAATGTCAGCATCCAGTACCGGGTTAAAGTTGCTTTCCATTACCACAATGGGGGCCTGGGGAGAATTTAACCATTTCTCTTCCAGCAAGTTTATACGGGCATAACGGCGGGCTGCCTCCAGGTCCCGGGCCATAACCGCAAAGGGCTTCGCATCCCGGCGTTTGCGCTCTCGCAGTGCTTTTACCGCCTCCGAATTAGTAGCATCGGCGGCCAGGTGAAAACCACCCAGGCCTTTTACCGCCACAATTTTGCCATCTTTGAGCAGGTCTACTACTGGAATATCTACCTGCCTACCGTTCTCATCGACCAGTGTAGTATGAGGCCCACATACCGGACATGCGTTAGGCTGAGCATGAAAACGGCGATGTAGCGGGTTCTCATATTCCTGCTGACACTCCGGGCACATAGGAAACGGGGCCATAGTAGTTTTAGCCCGGTCATACGGTATATCTTTGATAATGGTAAAACGGGGGCCACAGTTAGTACAATTTATAAAAGGGTAAGTGTAGCGGCGGTCGCCCGGATCCCTAACTTCCCGTTTACAATCTTCACAGATGGCAATATCAGGAGAAATCATAGCAGTTTTAGCATTTTCTTCTGCACTTTCCCGAATAGTAAATTGCTCAAAACCCTGGAATCCTATCTTTTCTACCAAGCAACTGCGAATCACAGCCAGGGGTGGTGGTTCTTCGACCAGGCGGCGGGTAAATTCCTTCAGATTATCCTCATCGCCTTCAACTTCTATATATACTCCCGTTGAAGCATTAAGCACCCATCCCTTCAGGCCATGCTCATGTGCCAGACGATATACATGGGGCCTAAACCCAACCCCCTGGACTATACCGGTAATTTTTATTTTATATCCATCTAATACTGCTACCATTATCCCACCTTTTTTTGAACAAACGCATACGGGGGCGTTCTTTGTGTTTCCTTTCAGGTAAGGGAACACAAAGAACGCCCCCGTGTTCTCATTACCTGGTTTCCGGTTCGGTTTCTAATGCTATTCTTTTTATTTCCTCCTGAATTAACTGGGCTACCCGGGGAACCCGGGCAGCAACTTCCGGAGTTAATTCCAGGCCCAAGCCCACCTCTTTGGGCTCCACCCCGAATACCAGAATCTCAGGATGGTAGCCCAATAGACGAGCCATTTCAACTGCTTCCACAAAATGCAATTCATGCAGAGAGGTCATGTTTTCTTGCGGCTTTATTCCGAGTTCATCCAGAGGCGCCCGATAAATGGTGCCAGGTTCACCTCCGGTATGCATGGCATCAACAATTATAGCATAATCTGCATCGGCCAGAAATTCCAGCAGGTCATAACTATGGGTTCCCCCATCAATTAATTCCACATTCTCAGGTACTCCCTGGGCTTCCAGTTCCTTAATAATGTGTACCCCCAACCCGTCATCCTGCATGATGAGATTACCTATGCCGATTACCTTAATCTCTTTCAAAGCTCTGCCTCCCATAAATCATCAAAAGATATCTTAAGCATCCTCCTCATGATAACCGTGGTGGAAATCAGCAGGGATCTTCCCGGTGAACATAGACTTTAACACGGGAACCCCTTCAGAAATATCCAGGTACACATGAGCCAGTACGGATAATACAAAGAGCCAGGTTACTATCAGATGAACTACCCGGATAGCAACATCGCCACCCAGATAATCTCCCATCTGGGACAAGAAAAGTACCTGGGGTTTGTAAAGGATAAAACCGGTAATAACCTGAATAATACCTAAAAACAGCCAACCGGTATACATCATTTTCTGCCCGGGGTTGTATTTGCCATAATAGGGGTGGTCATCCGCCATGAACAGGTAGTACTTAGTCATACTGGGGAATTTTTTAGGATCGGTTTTAAAATCAAACCATATATTCTTCCAGTCTCCTGTTGCAATGGCATAATATACCCTTCCCAAAAGCCCGAAACATAAAAGATAGGCCATGGCAAAATGAAGCATCCGGGCATTGTCCATATTGCTACATACCTTAAAGCTCAATGGGGCATGAATATAGAACCCAGTTAGAATCAGCGTAGTAATAGCTATCATATTGGTCCAGTGAAAGAACCTGATAAGACCGGAATGCCTCTTTTCCATTTCTTTAACCATGTTCTCACCCCCTAATTGACGGCGAACTGGCTAATCGTCTTCTTATCAGGGGTCATAACATGAATAGCACATGCCAGGCAAGGATCAAATGATCTAATTACTCTCACCACTTCTATCGGATTGTTGGGGTCTTTCACCGGTGTTCCAATAAGTGCCTGCTCCATCGGACCCATCTGGTTCTTATCATCACGCGGGGAGAAGTTCCATGTACTGGGAACGATAGCATTATAGATCTGGGTTCTTTGATGCCCAATATTGTTCCAGTGACCCAGAGCTCCACGAGGAGCTTCAACCAGGCCCATGCCCTGTGCCGTATTAGGAATCTTATGAGGGGTAGCAACAGGTTCACCCGCTTTAAGCTGGAGTACCCATTTTTCTAACTCGTGTGACATTATAGACGCCTCAACTGCCCGGGCAAAATGACGGCCCAGAACGGAGAAAGCTTTTTCGCCAAGAGCTTTTATATCTTTTTGTTCCATTACCCAGAGGCGGGCCAGAGGACCTACTTCCATAGCCTGACCATTGTAGCGCGGCGCCTTAATCCAGGAATAAGCATCTTTCTTCTTGGCATCCGGTTTTACAACTGCTGCAGTAGGAGCAGGTTCAATCCCGTTTTCATACCATGAATATTTGACTTCTTCGGTAATTGACTGTGGATCCAAATCTTTAAACTGCCCGCGTACGTATACCCTGGCCGGAACGAACTTGGCTTTCTTTACATGATCCATACCTTCTTCCTGGGGGAAACCACCGTAGGCTAGCATGTTCATGCAACCACGTCCGATATCCCACCATTCGGGATAAGCTGCGGCTACAGCTTTCACAGTGGGAATATATTCATTATCTATGAAATTTTGTAGTTCTTTGAGACGATATATATAATCAGCAATCTTTTGAGAATCTGGTTTTTCTGAAACTCCACCCGGTACAATAGCCTGTTGATGCGGCATTTTTCCGCCCCACAGGGCTGTCATTTCATGGGCTTTACGCCTCATTTGTAAAGCTTTCAAATAAGTTTGCACTACCTGGTCGTTTACATCCTGGGGGAAGCGATAATCGCCTTCATAACGGGGAGTAAACGGTGGTATATCCGGTCCTTTAACATAATCTAGAGCTGCCAGATGGAAAAAGTGCAATATATGAGACTGTAAATAGTTTGAACCTAGAATCAGGTTACGAATAATTCTTCCGTTAGGGGGAGGTTCTATACCAAAGGCATCATCTAAAGCCAGCGAACCCGCGCTAGCATGTGCCACCGGTCAAACGCCACATATTCTCTGCATCAACTGGACAGCATCCCGAGGGTCACGTCCCTTCATAATTAATTCCAGACCCCGGAACAACATACCCATAGATTTAGCGTTAACCACAACACCGCCTTCCACCTCGACTTCAACTGCCAGGTGTCCTTCTATACGGGTTACCGGATCAATCATTATCGTTTGTGCCATTATGCCTCACCCTCTTTCTCTACTTCTTTCTTGGGACCAATTCTTCCGGTGGCTATATTACCACCCAGATGTCCAGCAATTCCAACTACCGCCAAACCACCTAATACCGCACCAATCTGATCAACCGTAGCCGTAATGGCAGGTCCAACCGGCATTTCTGGAGTTCTTTCATAAATGGGCCAGCCCGGGAATTGTGGTTCAGTACAGCCTATACATACCCCGCCGGCTTTTACGCACCAGTTAACGCCATTATTCCAAAGCCGGGTAGTGGAGTCACAATGGGCCATAGGACCTTTGCATCCCAGTTCCAGCATACATCCCTCATCGCCAAAGGTTTTGGCAAAAATAGCATTATCAAAATACTGACGCCGCTGGCAATTATCGTGGATAATCTTGCTAAAGAACATCTTGGGTCTGCCAAAAGAATCAATTTCGGGAATCTCGTTATAGAGAATGACATGGGCAATTGTTCCTACCATCCAGTCCGGATGCGGAGGACAACCGGGTACGTTTACAATGGGAACATTCTTTACGACATCTCCCACGGCTTTACATTCAGTGGGATTAGGCGGTGTTGCCGGTAGTCCGCCATAGGCAGAACAAGTCCCAAAGTTGAGTATAGCTTTTGCCTGACTTCCCAGTTCTTTAACCGCCTGCAAGAAGGTTAAATGGTGGCCGTCTTTTTCACCAATTACGCAATAAGCGCCGTCAGCACCAGTGGGAACTGCACCTTCTACCACTAAATAGAATGCCTTGGGATTTTCGGCTGCTACTTTATAGATTTCATTAATTGCCAGGTTGCCGGCAGCCGCAGAAATATTCGGATGATAACGAAGACTGATTACCTCGGTAATAACTTTTTCGATATCTGGAGAAACGGTGTTTAAAATGGAAATTGAACAGCCGGTACAACTGCCACCTTGAATCCAAATTACCGGTGGAGCTCCAGCCGCTACAGCCTCTTTAAGGAACGGTGCCAGGTAAGCGGACAGCGAAATGGCTGCCGTAGAACCGGCACAGAGACGAATGAAGTCTCTACGACTTAGTTTGGTAGGCATTTTACAATATTCCCCCCAATCCAATAGTTATAAAACAACGGGTTTCTATATACAATCCCAATCAATGGTAATTATTTCTCTAATCTATGAGAAATTAGATTGCTTGTCCCTCACCTCCCTTAATAGGAACTCACTCCATTTATTAATTCCTTCACCAGTTCGGCCGGAAACCTTAAAAACCTGAGCCGAAGGGTTGACTTGCTTTAGATCATTCATAAATCTATCCATACTAAAATCGGTATAATCAATCAAATCAATCTTATTGACCAGCACTACCTTAGCTTCACGGAAAATCAAGGGGTATTTTAATACTTTATCATTACCCTCAGTGATGCTAATAACCACCACCCGGAAATCTTCCCCCAAATCAAACTCCGCCGGGCAGACCAGGTTACCCACATTTTCAATAAATATCAGGTCTAATTCGGCATCAGCCAGGGTTTCGTATGCTTTACCTACCATCCCTGCATCCAGATGGCAAGTACCCTCAGTATTAATCTGCACTACCCGAACCCCTTTTTTCTCAATCCGCTGGGCATCCTGATCAGTATACAGGTCTCCTTCTATTACTCCGATTCTAAGCTTATCTCCCAGGGTTTCAATCGTACGCTCCAGGATAGTAGTTTTACCGGAGCCGGGGGAACTCATTAAGTTTAAGGCCAGTACTTTATTGCCGCCGAAAAGGTTCCGATTTTTCCGGGCTAATAGCTCATTGGCGCCCAGAATATTACTCTGCATATTAACTTGTACCATCTATATCTTCGTCCCCTTCAAAATAATCAATATATAGCTCCCTGCCGCCGACGATGTCCACCCGGTCATGTCCACAATTAGGGCAAATAAAACGATAACTATCATCTACCTGAAAACGATGTCGGCAGTTGCTACACTCACAGGTAATGTCCCTTTCCTCAATTTCCAGTACGGCATTTTTAAACATCTCATCAATAATTACGGCCTCGAAGGCAAACTGTAGACTATCCGGCAAGGCCATGGTCAGCTTACCGATAACCAGTTTCACTTTATTGACCCGCATTATTCCATTCTGCAGGGCGCTGTCTCTTACTGTATCAACTACGCTTTGTATAATCGATAATTCATGCATTATTCGCACCTTGATATAGAAATTTGACCTACCTAATTACTTGTGAAAAATAAAAAAACTCGACAAGAAATGCCGAGCATAGATGCACAGACGAATAAGCAGCCGAACCCTTC
>CAZAZH010000041.1:0-16224 GCA_964489585.1 uncultured Syntrophomonas sp. | reverse complement strand
CAGTGTACCATCGAAGAAAGAGAAGAATTCGAGCCTCATATCGACATTGGCATGGTAGTATATGCTGGGGTCGATTACGAAGTTATACTACGCCAGGCCGAGGAAGAAGCTGATGTGATTCTGTGGGACGGAGGCAATAATGATATTCCTTTCTACGTTTCCGATATCCACATAGTAGTAGTTGACCCTCACCGTTCGGGGCATGAAACCAGTTATCATCCGGGTGAAACTAACCTGCGTATGGCCGACATAGCCATTATCAATAAGATTGACTCGGCTGATCCTGCGAAGGTAGAGGAGGTCAAGGAAGCTATAAGCATAAATAACCCGGCAGCTACAATTATCCTGGCCAATTCACCTATCAGCGTAGAACAACCTGAAACCATTAAAGGTAAAAAGGTTCTGGTAGTGGAAGACGGTCCTACGCTTACCCATGGTAACATGGCTTATGGTGCCGGAGTTATAGCAGCCGAAAAACTGGGTGCCGGTGAATTGCTGGACCCCCGGCCTTATGCCGTAGGCAGTATCCAAAAGACCTTCGCTAAATACGACCACCTGTCCAGGTTACTTCCGGCTATGGGCTACGGTAAGACCCAGATTCAGGAACTGGAACAGACTATTAACAGCTCACCGGCTGAAATAGTAGTCATCGGAACCCCCATTGACCTGCGCCGGGTAATGACTATTGACAAACCGGCAGTAAGGGTAGGTTATGAACTGGAGGAAATAGGCACTCCCCAGTTAAGGGGGCTGCTGTCCAAAATAATGTAATTGACTATAAACCAGAGAAAGGGTCAGGCCTTAATTAAAAGTTAGTGGCCTGACCCCATTTTTTATCCTCCTCCTTACGCATATATAAGTGAAGATAAAAAAAGGAGGAATGATTATGAAAAAAACCTTAACCCTGGTTCTGACTTTGCTGCTAGTAGCGGTATTTACCACTACTGCGTTGGCGGACCCCGGTAATGGTAAAGCCTGGTCAAACAGTAATGGTAAGAAAGTAGTAGATACCAAAAAGGTAGTACCCCCCGGGCAGCAAAAGAAAGAGCTAAAAAACTTTAACCAGATAGAAAAGGCAATCAAGAAATCATTACAAGAACAATACCGCGTTACTAAAGAAAAACCTGAAAAGGTCAAAGTGAAACGTTTTCGCGATACCTACCACCACTGGGCAGCTCAATGCATTGAAGAGATGGCTGCAATTGGGCTTTTGGCCGGATACCCCGACGGTAGTTTCAAACCTGATCAGAAACTGACCCAGGCTGAAGCCTTGTCACTGGTAATGCGCATCGCTGCCGAAGAAGCAGGCATTAGCATAAAAGAAGATGTAGCAGAGAGCGAAGATGAAAAAGTCGAGAACGAAGATCAGAGTAAAGTGGTTGACATTCCGGCATGGGTAAGAGCAGATGCTGACAAAGCAACTAAAAGGGGTATCATCAAGCTGAACCGTTTCCACTCTGCCGTGCAGGCATCCCGTGCTCAGACCGCAGTTATGATTGCCAAAGCTTTGGGGTTGGAACCGGTAGATACTAGTAAAATACCTTTTAAAGATGGTATCCTAATTTCGCGGGAAGATGTAGGATACATTCTAGCTCTCTATGAGGAGGGCATAATCTCCGGGCATCCTAACGGCAACTTCAATCCCAACAGTGCCATAACCCGAGCGGAGATGGCTACCATATTGCAAAAGCTGTTGGATAAGGATGAGCCTGAGGAGGAACCTGAAGATAAAACTCCCCAGGATATCGATGGCACCTTTGAAACTACCAGTAAGATAGGTGTACATGATGGTAAGGTCTATCAAGAGTATAAATTTGTTGTAGATGGCCAACAGGTTAGCCTGGCCCAGGATAATGTTAAATCTATAACTATGCAAAAAGAGGGTGAAGACCCGGTAGAACTTACCCCTAACACCGATAAGACCCTATGGTTTAATGTACAGCGTGAATCCGGTAAATATACCATAAAGGTTGTAGATAAAGACGATAACAGTTATGAAGCTGTTCTAGATTGGGTTGCTCCTAAGGAAGTGGCAGCTACTGCCACTGGGAGAAGTGGGGAACACGATAGTAACAGTTATATCGAATATAAAATAGGAGATCTTAACCTGTCCAGTTTCACCTGTATGTATCAAATAAAACCAAATGGAGAAGTAGCAGAGCTTACTGCCAATACCGACACCAACCTGTGGTTTAAGACTAATGATCAAATTACCGGTAAACATATTTTCCTAATCAATATAGAAAATGTCTGGTATTCAGCAAATATCAGCATCTAACTCCTAGATCCCGGTTTAGCCCGTTTTCCCTTAAACAGGAGGGCGGGCTAGACTATTTTTTTACCTTATATCCCGGTTTAGCCCGTTTTCCCTTAAACGGGAGGCCGGGCTAAACTATTTTCTGCCTCCCAATATTCCCATTAGTAGCCAGTTTAAACTGGAAGGATAATCGACTAAAATAGATGATAATATATAGCATTCGACAAAGTGATATATAAAATAACCTTTAAAGGATATAAATAGGAAAAAGTCGGGAGGCAGCGCTAAATTATGTTTCGATATGTTCTTGAACGCATCGGGACTTCCCTTTTTACTCTATGGGTAATAATAACCATTACCTTTATTCTGATGCACTCTATCCCCGGAGATCCGTTGACCCGGGATAAAAAAATGCCGGAGGCTATCCGGCAGAATATTGAAGCCCAATATCACCTGAATGAACCTTTATGGAAACAGTATGGCTATTATTTTCAAGGTCTGGCCCACGGCGAGCTTGGTCCTTCCCTTAAGTATGAAGGGGTTACCGTAAATGAGATTATCGGACAAGGTTTCCCGATCTCAGCCCAGCTGGGTTTAGCGGCCCTGGCTCTTATGCTTTTAGTCGGCCTCCCGGCAGGGGTTATTTCCGCCCTGCGCCAGAACCAGTGGCAGGATCATACGGCCATGTTTATGGCTACCCTGGGGGTAGCTGTCCCTAATTTTGTCCTGGCTACGTTACTAATCTATATTTTTGGGGTAAAGCTGGAACTCTTACCTACCTCACGCTGGGTTTCCTGGCAGAGTGTGATTATGCCGGCAGTAGCTCTGGCCTTCTATCCTACTGCCTACATCGCTCGGCTTACCCGCTCCAGTATGCTCGAGGTTATCGGCCAGGATTATATTCGTACGGCCCGGGCCAAAGGCCTGCCCCAGCGGACCGTGCTTTACAAACATGCCCTGCGTAATGCTCTGGTTCCTATAGTAACTTATTTGGGTCCCCTTATTGCCGGGGTTTTAACTGGTTCTTTTGTTATTGAAAAGATTTTTGCTATTCCCGGGTTAGGTCAGCAATTCGTGCTGTCTATCAGCAACCGGGATTATACCACCATCCTGGGGGTAACTATTTTTTATGCCGCTTTTCTTATCTTTATGAACCTGGTGGTGGATCTGCTTTACGGAGTTATCGATCCCCGAATCCGGTTGGGTAAATAGGGGAGGTTTTGAATAGATGTCAGGAAACAGTGAAATTACAATTACCCCCGATAGTTTTAATCCTTTACGGGTAGAGGAAAATGAGAATAATGGACAGATGCGCCCCGGAATCAGTTACTGGCAGGATGTTTGGCGTCGGCTTAAGGAGAACAAACTGGCCATGTTAGGTTTGTTCTCCATTGTGGCGGTTGTACTGCTAGCCTTATTCGGGCCCTTCCTGTCCCCCTACTCCTACTCACAGCAATTTTTGGACCATCAGGGGGTAGGGCCCTGCCGTCAGTTCTGGTTTGGTACCGACACCCTGGGCCGGGATATGCTGGTGCGGGTACTTTACGGCGCCCGAATTTCGCTGGCAGTCGGCTTTGTAGCCAGTTTTATCAACCTGGTAGTGGGGGTATTATATGGCGGGATTGCCGGACTGGCCGGGGGAAGGGTAGATAATATCATGATGCGCATCGTAGATATTTTCTACTCTATACCATTAGTCTTAACGGTAATACTCTTAATGGTTTTAATGGGACCGGGATTAAAAAGCATATTCATAGCCCTGGGGCTGGTCTACTGGGTAGATATGGCCCGTATTGTACGTGCCCAGATTCTTTATTTGAAGGAGCAGGACTTTGTCCTGGCGGCACGGGCTATGGGAGCAGGTACCAAACGCATTCTCTTTCGTCACCTGATTCCCAACTGTATGGGGCCGATAATAGTAACGGTTACCATGTGCATCCCGGCAGCTATATTTACTGAAGCCTTTTTAAGTTTTATCGGGTTAGGGGTATCCGCCCCTGCTGCCAGCTGGGGGATGATGACCTCGGATGCGGTGGTCGGTATCCGTTCCTACCCCCATATGCTGTTTTTCCCGGCGATGGCCATTGCCATAACCATGCTGGCCTTTAACTTCCTGGGGGACGGTCTGCGTGATGCCCTGGATCCCCAGTTACGAAAGTAGGTAAAAAAGAATGTCAAACTTACTGGAACTAAATAACTTAAAGATGTCTTTTTATACCTATGCTGGAGAAGTTCAGGCCCTACGCGGTGTGAGCTTTACCCTGGATCAGGGCGAGGTCATCGGCATTGTAGGTGAATCAGGGAGCGGCAAGAGTGTAACCTCATTATCAATTATGGGGCTGCTGCCCCCTGCTGCCAAAATTAAGTCAGGCAATATTAATTTTAATGGTCGGGATTTACTGACCTTATCTTCGGCCCAAATGCAGCAGATTCGGGGGAATGAAATCAGCATGGTCTTTCAGGACCCTATGACTTCACTTAACCCGGTCTACACCGTGGGTAACCAGATTATGGAACCCCTGATGCTGCATCAGCATTTATCCCGAAGCCAGGCCCGAACTAAAGCGGTGGAAATGCTGGCTTTAACTGGAATTCCTGACCCCGAGCAACGCTTTAACCAGTATCCTCATGAGTTTAGCGGCGGTATGCGCCAGCGAGCTATGATTGCCATGGCTTTAAGCTGCCAACCCCGCTTACTTATTGCGGATGAACCTACTACTGCTCTGGACGTTACTATACAAGCGCAAATACTGGACTTGATGAAAGATTTAAAAGAGCATTTTAATACTTCTATTATCATGATTACCCATGACCTGGGAGTAGTAGCCCAACTGTGCAGCCGTATTCTGGTTATGTACGGAGGGATTATTGTAGAGGAAGGCAGCACCCGGGAGATTTTCCATAATTCCCAGCATCCTTACACCTGGGGGCTTTTGCAGTCGGTGCCTGATATTCGTAAGTTGGATCAAGGAAGGCTAATCCCTATTGACGGACAACCACCAGATCTTTTGTTGCCGCCACCAGGTTGCCCTTTCTGGCCCCGCTGCCAATATGCTATGCGTATATGTGCTGAAATAAAACCCGAGCTAACTGAAGTTAACCCCGGTCATAATACTGCCTGCTGGCTATGTTACCATCAGGCTCCGAAAAAGGAGGCCAATAAATAAATGAAAGAGTCAGCGGGAATACTAACAGTAGAAAATCTAAAAAAACATTTCGTTATGGACTCGGGCAGGGGTAAGAAAAAGATTTTAAAGGCCGTAGATGGCGTCAGTTTTAGTGTCCAAAAAGGGGAAACTCTGGGTCTGGTAGGGGAAAGCGGCTGTGGCAAGACTACCCTGGGGCGCAGCGTGATACGTTTGTATGATATTACCGCCGGGAATATATATTTCGACGGCCAGAAAATCACCAGGCTTGGTGAAAGTGAATTACGTCCCTTGCGGCGGCGCATGCAAATTATCTTTCAGGACCCCTATGCTTCGCTTAATTCCCGCATGACTGTAGGGGATATTATTGCTGAACCCCTGGATATCCATGGATTGGCCCGGGGGGTAAAACGTCAGCGGCGGATTGAGGAACTCCTGGATCGGGTAGGGCTTAATGCTGAACATGCTAACCGTTATCCCCACGAGTTCAGCGGAGGCCAGCGCCAGCGTATTGGTATTGCCCGGGCCCTGGCGGTTAATCCAGATTTTGTAGTCTGCGACGAACCTATTTCCGCTTTGGACGTATCTATTCAGGCGCAGGTAGTAAACCTGCTGGAGGAATTACAGGCCGAGCTGGGACTGACTTATCTTTTTATTGCCCATGACCTGGCTATGGTTAAACATATTTCTCACCGGGTAGGAGTAATGTATTTAGGTCAATTAGTGGAACTGACAGGTAGCGATGAACTATATCATAACCCGGTTCACCCTTATACCCGGTTACTACTGTCGGCTATACCTATTCCTGATCCAGATGTTGTTGTCGAAACAGATATAATGCCGGAAGGAGACATCCCCAGCCCGGTAAACCCGCCTTCGGGTTGCCGATTCCGGACCCGCTGCCCTTATGCCAAGGAAATCTGCAGCCAGGCAGTACCTCCTCTAATGGAAATTACACCCGGGCATCAAGTAGCCTGCCACCGCGCTATGGAGGTGAGGTGTGAGGAGTAAGGGGTGAGGGGAGAAATCAAAATAAATTGGAGGCAAAGTTATGAAAAAACGTTTTCTAGTAGGTCTGCTCATCTTATCACTCCTGGCCACCCTGTTTACTGGATGTGCTGGAGGTAACAAGGCGGCGGCAGAAAAGGTTCTCCGTTATAATCACGGGCAAGAACCGGAAACCATTGACCCTATCCAAAACACCTCCACTGATGGAGGAACTATTGCTTCGGCTGTTTTTGAAGGACTAACTGCCCTGGATCCTGATGACAAGTCTATACCAGGCGTTGCCGAAAGTTGGGACATCTCTTCCGACAAACTGACCTATACCTTCCACCTGCGCAAAGATGCCAAATGGTCGGATGGCAAAGCAGTTACCGCCAAAGATTTTGCCTATTCCTGGCAGCGGGCCTTAGACCCTAAAACTAAAGCCGAGTATGCCTACCAGCTCTTCTATGTTAAAAACGGGGAAGAATTTAATGCGGGTACAGCCAAAGCTGAAGACCTGGGTATTAAAGTGCTTGATGCCAATACCCTGGAAGTAACCTTAAATGCACCTACACCGTATTTCCTCAGCCTGACCTCTTTCCCCACCCTGATGCCGGTAAGGCAGGACATTATTGAAAAGTATGGTGACAAGTGGGCCCGTAAGGCCGAAACCTATATTGGTAATGGACCCTTCAAGGCTACCGAATGGGTAAGTAAAGACCACATCAAACTGGTTAAAAACGAGAACTACTGGGATAAAGAGCGGGTAAAAATTGACGGCGTTATGATTACCTTTATCGGTGAGGAAAGTACCATGCTCTCCTCCTACGAAGCTGGAGAATTGGATGTTATCGATAGTATTCCTCTGACTGAGGTAGCGCGCTTAAAGAAGGAATCCAAGGAGCTTCATGTTATGCCCCAGGCCGGGACTTACTACTATGCTTTTAATACCCAGAAGGCTCCCTTCGACAATGTCAAGGTAAGAAAAGCCTTTGCCCTGGCTATTGATCGTCAGACTATTGTGGATAAGGTAAGAAAAACCGGGATTCCGGCAACTGCCTTCGTACCCCCTGGAATACCAGATGCTACTTCCGATAAAGACTTCCGCAGTGTTGGCGGCGCTTACTTCCCGGTTAAAGCCGATGCGGCCCAGGCCAAAAAATTACTGGCCGAGGCCGGTTATCCTGGTGGGAAAAACTTCCCCCCGATAACCCTGATTTACAACAGCACCGAAGAACATAAGATTATCGCCGAAGCTATACTGGAGATGTGGAAAACGAACCTGGGCATCAGCAACATCAAGCTGGCTAACATGGAATGGGGAGTATTTATCCGGACCCGCCAGAAGGGAGATTTTCAGGTTGCCCGTGATGGTTGGATTGGGGACTATAATGACCCCATGACCTTTATTGACCTGTTTACCAGCGACAACGGAAATAATGACCCACAGTGGAAAAACACCGAGTTTGACCAGTTGGTTAAGAAAGCCCGCCTGTCTACCGATGAAAAGGAACGGATGACTACCCTGCACCAGGCGGAAAAACTCTTTATGGACGAGGCCATCATGGCTCCTATATTCTTCTATACTCAAAACAGTATGGTTAAACCCTATGTTAAAAACCTGCATAGCTCCCCGCTGGGGTTGACCTATTTTGACCGCGTAGAAATAACTAAATAAAGCAACTGTCAAGCACCGGGGTGCGGCCATAAAAAGCCGGACCCCGGTTTTTTTAATGCTAATAACAGACCGGCAAGCTATACTGTATATAGACTAATCAGCTTTTTTTAATTCAGTAGTTAGGAGAATATTAAATGGAATGGATAGGCATATATTTCGGGCTCTATGTTCTGGTAACCATCGGCCTCTATCATATACTGATAGTCAAACTGGAAGGCTGGTTTGGCGTTTGGCCCTGGATTGCCTTTATGCTGTTGGGTATAGCCTGCCTCTATTTCTCCATTGCAGCTAAAACTCCTACCTGGTCCATGTGGTGGGGCTATAATGCCTTTATTAACCTGTGGTCGGTAAAAGAAATGTTTGACCAAAGAGAGCGGGCCCGGTAAATAGACTGATACGGCGGGAAATACCAGGGGGCAGGTGAAAAACGTGCATGATGATAACCAACCCCACAATGAGTGGGAAATTGAAGACACCATAGAAGAAGAATGGGAATTTGAAAATACCATAGATGAAGAGTGGGAACTTCTAGAGGAAGACGAAGAGAGGGGAAACAGGCTAAACCAGCCGGTTTTTAAAATTGCCGCCATTATAATCTTACTGGCCTTCGTTGCTTTTTCCTACGCTTGGATGCCGTTTTTATGGCCACCCCACCTGGATTTTCTAAAACAGAATAAGGCCTTATCCGAGGATGATTTGGTGCGCCAGTGTAAACCAGCGGTGGTAAACATTCAAACTACTAAAACCGCGGGAGGGGTCAGCAGCCAGGGTACCGGCTTTAACCTGACGCCCCAGGGGATGATAGTTACCAACCGCCATGTAGTCGAAGGAGCCTCCGCGGTGGAGGTAACCTTTAGTGATGGCAATCGCTTATTCAGCCAGGACATAGACCTTATCGAAGGCTATGACCTGGCCATAGTACGACTTAAAAGTAAAGACCTGGCCTTCTTACCGGTAGTTACAGACCAGTTAGCAGACATAGGACAAACCGTAACTATTATCGGCAACCCCCGCGGATTCCAAAGGGTTTCTTCCCGGGGTGAGGTTAAGGAATATTATAAGACTGAAACCGGTATGCTTGTATTTACCATTGCCGCCACAATCGCTCCGGGCAGCAGCGGCAGCCCGGTTTTAGATGAAAAAGGCTACCTGGTCGGTATCATCTATGCCACCGGAACCTTAACCATAGATGGTGAAGAACAAAACCGAGCCCTGGCCATCCCCGCCACTGCACTACAATAAGTTCGGGGACTGGCCCCGAACTTATTGTTACCTGGTATCATCTAAAGGCACAGGCGATACATTCCTTTATTACCGGATCCGGCAGCGGGTAGAACAGCCCGGCCGGGTCTAACCGCACTGCCCAGAACATCAAATCACGGGCAGCCTGATCCAATTCAGGCGTAAATTGCGATTTAACCCCGCATTTCTGTTGCAGCTGGCGAACCTTTTCCGCTGCTGCCGCTACTGTTTCTTCAGCTGTCAGGCCTGCCTCGATACCCAACGCATCTGCCAGGGCTTCAGCATTGGGCAAGTAATGTTTAGGATACTGCTCCATTAAAATAGGGATAAGCACGGCATTAGCTTCCCCGTGAGGAATACGGAGCTGTCCCCCTATCGCATGGGCTACATTATGGATAGGGTAGAACAGCCCCGACATAGCAAAAGACATAATAGCCATATTGCTGGCTACCAGCATCTTGGTACGGGCTTCCAGATCCCGGCCGTTTTCCACAGCAACCGGCAGGTATTTAAAAATCAGCTTAATAGCTTGGATAGAGAGACCGTCTATCATGCAGTTAGTGCCCGGTGAGCTGATAGCTTCCACCGCATGAGAGAGAGCATCAAAACCTGTATTAGCTGTCATTTTGGGCGGCAGACCTACAGTTAAATCAGGGTCTAAAAAAGCATAATCAGCGGGCAGGTATGGGTGTAGAAGATCCCCCTTGACCCGGGCATCTTCATTATAGATTACCGCCAGAGGTGAGGACTCCGATCCGGTACCGGCAGTTGTGGGCAGGGCTATATGGGGGATATTCAAAGGTTGGCCCATGGGCCGCAGGTAAGGGCCAACATTACCCGGCATGATTTCCCGGATATCCACTTCACCCATCCCCAGCAAAGCCTTAACTCCTTTAACCGAATCCAACACGCTGCCGCCGCCTACGGCCATCAGACCATCAACTGCCAGCTCCCGGCACCAGCGGGCACAATCATTTATAACCCTCATTACCGCGTCAGGCTCAATCTTATCGTATATCCCCACAATGCGGGGCTGGCCTTGAGCAGTGAAAATATCAGTTACCATTTCTACCACGCCGGCCTCCACCAAACCAGGGTCCGTAATTAGACCGATACGTTTGCAGCCCATATCAGTAAAACGCTGGGGAACAAAAGTGCGGCAGCCGCAACCGACTTCCACCACACTGCGAAAATCCCACATAAAGTATTTTGGAATAGCCATTTTTAAAAACCTCCTATCCATCATTGCCACTCACCTAACGATTAGAACCGATTAACACATTTAGCAGTTTTTCGCTGCCATCCGGGGTCAAATCCTGGCAGACGTGTTTAACTTCGCTATAGGCTAAAAGAGAATGGTAAGAGCATTCACGCCCGTAACCGCTCTGTTTATAGCCGCCGAAGGGAGCATCCGGGCGCAGAACGTGCCAGGTATTTATCCAAACTGTTCCCGTGCGCAGGCGGGAGGCTATCCGCTGGGCTCTTCCGGCATTGGTGCTGCAGATTCCACCCCCCAGGCCATAGATACTGTCATTGGCCATAGCCACTGCTTCCTCTTCATCATCGTAAGGAATGACACACTGGACCGGGCCGAATATCTCCTCCCGGGCCTGGGTCATATGGTTAGTGCAATTTATAAAAATAGTAGGTTCAAAAAAGAAACCCTTTTCATATATGCCGGCAGTCAAGCGGTTACCGCCATAAGCTAACTGGGCCCCTTCATTTTTGCCAATTTCCACATAATTCATAATAGTATTCAACTGCTCCTGGCTGGCGATGGGACCCAGGTCGGTTTCCAGGTCTAACTGGTCGCCGATCACCATTTTCTTAATCTTGGCAATCATACGCTCTACCAGTTCATCCTGCATATGCCGGGGTACAAATAGCCGTGTTCCCGATTCACAGACCTGCCCAGAGTGGAACAGAAACGCCAAGAGGCACATATTGGCCGCTACTTCCATGTCGGCATCATCCAGCACGATAATAGGAGATTTACCCCCCAGTTCCAGGGTGACCCGTTTAATACTGTCAGCCGCTAGGTGAGCAATGTGGCGGCCCACCTCGGTGGACCCGGTAAAAGCAATCTTATCCACTTCCGGGTGCCGGGCCATATAATCACCAGCCGAAGACCCGGGACCGGTAACCACGTTAAACACCCCTGGAGGTACTCCGGCATCACTTAAAATCTTGGCCAATTCCAGGGTAGTAACCGGGGTAATACTGGCTGGTTTCAGCACCAGGCTGTTGCCCATAGCCAGAGCCGGGGCGATTTTAAAAATGGCTAATATTAAGGGGAAGTTCCAGGGGGTAATCCCGGCACATACCCCTATCGGTTCCCGTTTCCAGTAGCTGTGCATGGGAGCCACCCAGGGAGGTGAAAAAAATGTATGCTCCACTTGGGGCAGCTCTTTGGCAATCATAGCCGATAATAGCAGGGTAGCGCTTACTTCGGCTGCATCGACGGTTAAGGTGCGACGGATGGTAGCCCCGGAAGTGAGGGCCTCCAGGTAGGCTAATCTTTCTTTATTGGCTACAGCCAGCATAGCCGCATTCATCAGTACCGCGGCTCTTTCCTCCACTGACTTATCAGACCATACCCCTGATTCAAAGGACTGACGGGCCGAAGCCAGGGCCCGGTCTACATCCTCTTTCGTTCCCCGGGGTACTCGTGCTACTACTTCCCGGGTAGCCGGGTTAATAACGTCCATAGTATCCCCGGAAAAGCCGGGTGTCCATTGTCCATCGATAAACATCTGGTATTCCATGATTTCACTCATCACTACTTCCCCTTTCTGTTTACCATTTTTCCCAACGCACCATGTTTTCCAGCGGCCGTTCCCGTTTAACCGGATCAGGCTTAAACTTCCTAATACTACGCCTCGTCATTATAACTTCCAGGCAGTTCACAAAAACTCCCCTCCTTTTCCTAATAATATCATTTTACTAGAAAAACAGGAGGTAATTCCAAGTAATTGCAATTAATTATGTTTACATCAAGTCTTTAGGTTGTATACTGATGTTATGAGTTATAATGGGCTTAGAAGGTCCGAACAAAAATAAGTCCGGTGCCTGTCCCCGGACATATTGCATAAGCAGAAAGGGAGGTGCTGCTTTTATGATCGAGAAAATTCGAAGAAACCACCAGGTAATTGAACAAAAGAAAAAAGAAAGTATAGAACAGAGAAAACAGAAAGCATTAAAAGCAGCCAAAGATATTGCAAACATGTTAAAGGATAAATATGGCGTATCAAACGTAGTATTATACGGCTCTTTGGTAAATGGCAGGTTTGACGATTATTCGGATATTGACCTCTATGTTGAGGGCCTGGGCGAAGGCTATTTCACAGCACTTCATGAAGCACAAATGATTGCAGGTGATATTGAGGTGAGCATCGCTTGTAGTACCGATGTTTTGGAGAGTTTGCGTAAAAACATACAACTGACAGGGGTGAAACTGTGATGAACAAAAGTGAATATATTGCTTTAAAGGCCAGGATAGATTATGAATTACAAAATCTGAATTTGATAGAACAGGTTTTAAGAGAGGAAGGATTATTTCCAAAGGTTGTGAGTACTAATATTTCCGGATTGGATATATCCAGTGATCTGGCCCGCAGAGCTATTGGGTCATATCTGCATGATTATTATAATGCAATAGAGAAAATTGCTATTCATGTATGCAGAGCAACTGGAGAGGGAATGCCAGAAGGAGATAATTGGCATTATCAATTGATTTTTAACATGAGCCTGGAGTTAAATGGATTGAGGCCGAGGCTGTATTCGGAGGAAACACTAAAGTTATTGAATGAACTCAGAGGGTTTAGACATGTGTTTAGAAATGTCTATGGTGTTAACCTTGATTCAAATAAAGAAATGACGCTACTGAAAAAGCTATCTAAAATATCCAAGATGCTGAGAAGAGACGTTGCTTCATTTTTAAGCATTATGGATGAGGCCTTTTTACAATAAGTCCGGGGCCTTTCCCCCTAAAACGTCTATAAAGATATGCTCCCCTCAGGCAGGTTAACCTGCTGGGGGAGCATATCTTTATTTTTCCGGACTTATTTGCCAATATGGAATTCTATAAAAACCCCTTTACATCGCGCACCGTTAAATTGTGGCAGGATAAATATACTATATGGGCGAATTACCATATAAGGGAAATGATGACAGGGAGCCTTAAGGGGATAAATTTGGCGTTTTTAATAAATAAGCGATGAGGTGGAGTAAATAATGGATCGCAACTGCATCTTCTGTAATCAGGAAGAACTCATACTGGAAAACGAACTGGCCTGGGCCAGGTATGATAAATACCCGGTTTCACCCGGGCATCTGCTGATTATCACCAAACGCCATGTAGCGGATTTTTTTGATACCACCCTTGAAGAACGCCAGGCCTTAAACAACCTGTCGGAAGAAGCTAAGAAAATGCTGGACCGGGAATATAGCCCTGATGGCTACAACATCGGGGTAAACTGTGGCGCAGCCGCCGGACAGACCATAATGCACCTGCATATTCACCTGATACCACGCTACCAGGGTGACATCGACAACCCCCGCGGTGGGGTACGGGGGGTAATACCGGATAAACGGATTTATTAGAGGTTTTAAGGGGCCAACAATCTCAGGGGGGAGAGGTTATGACACCGGACAAATACCAGGACCACTACCAGACGGTAGATACAGCCAGTTTTGCCGAAGACTTGTTTGTAGAACTGTTTCAAGAAACCTTCGGCCTGGACAAAATCCAATACCTGATAAACGAATATCCATGCCAGAACATATACGGAGATAATTGCTACATAGACTATGCCTTAAAAACCGATCTGGATGCATTCGCTATTGAAATAGATGGTGAACAGTGGCATAACCCGGCCCTGGTTTCAGAAGACAAATATCTGGACGACCTGCTTAAACGCAATAGCCTTACTTACCTGGGCTGGAGGGTATATATTTGGACCTACCGCCAGCTGGTTAATGAGCGCGACAAGGTTAAGTCGGAGTTGGTGCAGTTCCTGGGGCAGAGTCCGCATTTTCGCATCTATGATGATTATTTACCCCGGCAGCGGGGGGTGGTACTGGAACTAAGGCCTCACCAGGAGGAGACTTTGGACCGTTTGCAAGAACTGCGCGCTGAGTACAACAGTATGGCCCTGATAGCCGATGCCCAGGGTACAGGCAAGACCACTACCGCTGTTCTCGATGCCTATAGTATGGGACTACGTACCCTGTTTGTGGCCCATACTTTAGAACTCCTGCAGCAGGCCGCCAACCGATTTAAGCAATTGTGGCCCCAGGCCCGGGTAAAGATTATCGACAACTATGCCGGACCTCTAGATGCAGATGTAATGGTGGCCAGTATCCAGGGCTTACATAACCGCTTATCGCAGTTTGCCCCTGAACATTTTGGCTACATAATCATCGATGAAGCTCATCACGCTGCCGCCTCTACCTACCGGAAAGTAATATCCTATTTTAAACCCCGTTTCTTATTAGGACTAACCGCAACCCCGGAACGCCACGACCAGGAATCGATTATGGAGATATTCCAGAATGAAGCTCATCGCCTGGATTTAAAAACGGCGGTAGAAATTGGGGAATTAGTACCTATTCGTTGTGTACGGGTGAAAACCAACATTGATTTCAGCCAGGTGAGGATTAACGGCATTCGCTACAATTACCGTGACCTGGATAACTGCGTACATGTACCTGAACGCAACCGACTTATAGTGGAAACTTACCTATCCCATGTACCAGGAGAAAGAGCCGTAGCCTTTTGCGCCAGTGTCCAACATGCCCTGGAAGTAGCACAGTTATTCAAGGATAGTGGGGTTAAAGCAGAAGTAGTAGAAGGGCGTATGAAAAAGAAAGATCGGGAGGCCATCCTGGAAAATTACCACCAGGGCGAGGTGAAGGTTTTATGCGCCTGCGATATTCTCAATGAAGGCTGGGACAGCCCGGAAACAGCAGTACTATTTATGGCTCGACCAACACTATCCAAGGTCATTTACTTGCAGCAACTGGGACGTGGAACCCGCAAGGTGCCGGGTAAGGACGCCCTGCTGGTATTTGATTTCATTGACAATACGGCTCGACACAACCATTCGGTAAACCTTCATCGCCTGCTACGTTTACGGGAATATCGACCAGGCGTTCTGGTAATGGCTCCGCCCGAAAAAATGGATGAAGAGAACCGGCGTTTACGATTGGGTGAAAAAATAGACACAATTTTACCCCATAACATATTCATCACGGATTACGAACTGGTGGACCTTTTTGACTGGCAGGAAGAAATCAAAGACATGATGTCCCTGCATGAACTGGCTCTGGAACTATATGTGGATGATGCCACCGCCCGCCGCTGGGTTGACGAGGGTAAGATTACTCCGGGACCGGACTTTGAATTGCCCATGGGAAGAGTTACCCACCGCTATTTTCACCGGGAGCGCCTGGAGGATATTAGGCAGCAGCTAAATATACCTGCCCGCAAGCCCGAGGAAATCAGGCAGGACTTCTTCAGATATGTTAAAGCCGGGCATATGTCTACTTCCCATAAACCAGTAATGCTCAAAGGTATCTTAACCCTGGTCAATGAAAAAGGGTTGGTAGACCTGGGAACGCTAGTAAGCTACTTCCGTACTTTTTACGAACAGCGGGCTGATGCCGGACTGCAAATAGAGATACCTAACGCCACAATTAACCGGGTCAAAGAAATGAGCGACTTCGAGATAGCCCGGCTGATGCTCACCATGCCCTTCGAAAAATTTGAGCGCAAATTCTTCCTGGAACACCGCAAAGACCTGAGCCAGGTAGCCTTCGTACCATCGCTCTGGAAGCGGCTTACGGAAGAAGATAAGGATGAATTGCTGGGGATATGTGAGCGGCAGATTGGGAGGTATTATGAGACGAGGGTA
>CAZAZH010000040.1:7120-16291 GCA_964489585.1 uncultured Syntrophomonas sp. | reverse complement strand
CTTGGAGAATCAACAAGAGGCGAAGTATCGCAAGAAGTCTTAGAGTCTTTGCGACACTTCGTAGAACATATCCTGCTTAAAGTCTATGCTGGCGGCAATGACATCGAAGATACGCAAGAAAATGTGAAAGCGGCAATCAAACAAGCAAAAAGCAATCCGAAACTGAAACACCTATCAAGGTTTCATCATTTCCTGCAGGTGTCCGTGTCGCATCGTGCCTTGAAAGAACAAAATGCTGAAAGGCTGATGCTAAAGTACTATGAATATCTGTTGCGTATAAGGACTTTTCTGAATGAAGAGTATGCACTTGACGTTCTCGCAAACCTTGAGGAGTTTCCGCGAGAAACCGACGAGAGCCTGATTGAATATTATGAGAAAATAGCAGTAAGGGTTAACTCATACAACACTCCTGTAAAGGAAGGTTTTCGTTTTGACCGTTTCTATGTGCAAAGGATTAAGCCGTTCTTCGTCAATGGAAAGATTTATTATGAGGTAGCGTTTGTCCCGGCAAATGACTACGCAAGCAAGACCGACCGCATTATCGCTTTTACCGACATAGAGGTTACGAGTTATTATGCTGTAAAATTTGCTATAGCAAATGACAGTGTGGACGTACTCGATAAACGTATGCCTATTCGCATAATCGTAGACTGGGAAGTAAGCATTCGCCCTTGTGAATTAAAAAACTTCACGGCAATTATTGAAAGAAAAGCGAGAGGCTACGGAAATGCTGAGCAACGGGAACTTAGTCGGTATTTGACCCAAACTGGTCTTAGCTTATCGGAAGTAATAATGTTCTCTGATGAAGCATTTGCGGCAGTTCGTGACAGCATTGTCCCAAAAACAGAAGCTGTTCACTTCTTTGATTGTCTTGAATCTTGCAGAAAACTGATAAAACGCAACGCAGATGGCAGCAACATTTTGCGGTATTTGCTTCACCATATGACAAACCGCATACTTAAGGCTCAATATTGGCTCACTCACACCCAAGCGGGTGATGTTCGCGGTTGCCATCTCTTGAGTGGTTTGTATCTTAATTATGGATGTATTCCATTTGATGAAATGCCGTTTTGCTCCGGCTTGAAAAACCACGTTCCAAGCCTTTCAGATTTATTTGAGTGCCTTGACGCAAGCGGTCGTGAACACGAGATTTTGGCTTGGATTGTAAAAAACAATACAGAGCAACAAGGTGTGCTTTTTACCCCTCTTGAAAAGAGTGAAGACGAGAAGTTCAGACTTGGTGATTTTGGCGATGTTGCCGCTCTTGTTGAAACACACAACGCACGGCTATACAATTCGGCCGCTCAACAACGACGAAAAATGGTCATCAAGTACGATCATTTATTTATCGAAAGCTATATGGATGACACAGTATCGATTATTCAGACTATTAAAGGTCTGACTATAAGCGGAATAGACAATTATACTAATTGGGCAAGAAATTGGATAAGGACAACTGACCATGTTATTGACTGCGAAGAGAAAAAGAAAGCTTTGCTTGAAATGTTTGCCGAGTCAAAAGCGGCTTTGATTTATGGCTCTGCTGGAACAGGCAAATCAACTTTGATAAATCACATCTCGCATTTATTTGCCGCCAAGTCAAGACTTTACTTAGCGCAGACAAATCCTGCCGTAAACAATATGAAACGCAAAGTCACGGCATCGGCAAGCAGTACATTTATGACAATATCGAAATTTACAAATCAGTACTATAGAGGTGCCACGGAGTTCGACATTCTTATAATTGATGAATGCAGCACGGTTAATAACCACGATATGAGACTAATCTTAAGCCGAGCAAATTATGAGCTACTTGTTCTGGTAGGCGACACATACCAGATAGAGGCAATCGAGTTTGGAAACTGGTTTGATGCTGTACGTTTTTTTCTACCTAAAGCCTCAGTTTGTGAATTGACAAAGCCCTATAGAAGTGATAGCACGGCTTTATTAAGGCTTTGGAACGATGTCCGAAAAATGAAAGACGATATTTTTGAACTGTTACAAACTTACAGCTACTCTACAGATTTAGACGCTACCATATTCACCCCCACGGCTGAGAATGAAATAGTGCTATGTTTGAATTACGGTGGTTTATACGGTATAAACAATATTAATCACTTTTTGCAAGAAAGCAATGAGGACAAAGAAATATGGCGTGGTGTTCACCGTTATAAGGTCGGAGACCCGGTTCTGTTTAATGATTCAGCGGACAAATTCTTTATCCGTATGGACGACCAAGTCCCGATTATCCACAACAATATGAAAGGGCGTATTGTTGACTTCGAACTGGAAAATGCGGACAAAACTAACGAGTGCATACAATTTGATATTGAGATTGACAGACCTCTGATAGACATGGATAGCAAAAACATGGACTTCTCCATTGTGCGAAATACACCTAACGGAAATTCGATTATTCGTTTTTCGGTTAACAAAAATAGAAGCACTGACGAGGACGACGATGGTGTTTCAAAAGCTACCGTGCCATTCCAGATAGCATACGCTGTTTCTATCCATAAGGCACAGGGGCTGGAATATGACTCTGTCAAAGTCATTATTACTGACGAAATCGACGAACTGATAACGCATAGCATTTTCTACACAGCTATAACCCGTGCACGAAAGGCATTGAAGATATACTGGACTCAACCAGTCGAACGAAAAGTTCTTGAGAGAATTGAGCCGAAAGATAACAAGAAGGATGTCTCGCTTCTGAGAATGGAAATTAAATGACCCACCAAGACCTCATGGTTTACTATTAGGGGTGTGCAAAAGCGGTGCATCTTTTAACGATTTGCTTTGGAGCGGTGCATTTTATCAATAGGTAGTACCTTTGCCAGATTATCTACCATCTATTGATAAAAAGAATTTTATCGGTAGGTGGTTTTATTTTTGTCTCAATAAAAAGTAGAAAATAAATATGGGCAATAACATCCTTACAATTGTGCATAAATTTTTCAAAAGTAAGATAATCTAAAACTCAACTAATGGGATAAAAAAATTCTTTAGGATGGCTTGATATTGCTGTAACGTTGCGTGACAATCTAATGCCGCAGAAATTGAATGATTCCGAAAAGAACCGGCGGAGATTAACTGCCGATATATCACAACGAACCCCCCTGACATTTCGTGCCACTTGATCCACGTTTATACCTACATGATATTCTTGAATCAATTACCTGAATAAAACAGTACACTAGATCAATCGGCTTTGATAAGCTAAAGAAATTCGTGCATAATATCTTTAGGCTAGAAGAGGAGGCGGGTTTTATGCCAAACATTAAATCCAGTACGGACTTAAGGAACAACTACAATGAGATCTGGACATTCTGCCGTGAAAGTAGGGAGCCCGTTTTTATTTCTACGTGACATTGTCCGATATATCTCTGCGCAAGTATCAGCACCAATGACCACATTGAAGATGATGGACAACGTTAAACAAAGTGTCACAATTTAAACATTGTATTGTTTTCTTTAAGCTAAAATATAATTGAAAACATAAAAGAACCGAATCTTTGATATAATAGAAAGTCCAGTATTGCTGGACTTTTGTGTTTCTGGGGTAGTTTGAGCCTTGATTCCGCAAGGTGGACCTGTTTAAATATCTTAACCCGAATAACGCGTAATCATGCAGGACATCTATTTTGTGCTTTAACAGGCATACTTCCGGGTTCCTATTCTTATAATGAATGAACAGAGGTTTTATTTTAAGTTATTTTCTATTTAAGGGGAGGTACCCATTTGAAAATAAGAAAATGGACGTTTAAGCGGGGGATAAACAAGGCGTCGTTAAATCCGGATTTCATAAAGTATGTTGAAGATAGCAAACAGGGACAAGATCATCAAACAGGCCCGATACCGTATAGAGAATATACTCCACCACCAGTTAATTTGAGTTATTTAACCGGCAAGAAAATTTTCTCACATCCGAGAGCAACAGCCCTTCCATCTAGTTTTGATCTGCGCAAAGAGGGAAGAGTTACTAGCGTAAAAAATGAAGGTCCGGCCGGTGGTGCATGGGCTTTTGCTGCTTACGGGTCTCTGGAATCATGCCTGCTTCCAGGGAAAACGTGGAACTTCTCGGAGAATAATATGAAAAACCTGCTCAGTGAAGAATGTCTGGAAGGATTTGACCGGCCTTCTAATGGACCCGGAAATTTCCTCATGTCTACAGCTTATCTGGCTCGTTGGAACGGCCCGGTACTGGAAAAAGATGACCCTTATGATCCAAATAGTCAGGGTAACTGCGTTGAAATGAACCCGCATATGCACTTGAGAAAAGTAATTTTTATCCCGGCAAGAAATAGCTACACCGATAATCGCAATATAAAGGTGGCTATTATGAAATATGGTGCTGTAGCCACTGCAATTTATTTTGACGAAGTCTATTACAATAATAACAATGCCTTTTATTGTGAGGATTGGAAATTATCGTTCAATCATGCTGTCTGCCTGGTGGGATGGGACGATAATTATGATCGCAGGAAGTTTAAAAACCTTCCCCCGGGACCCGGAGTTTTTATCGCAAAAAACTGCTGGGGTACAAAATGGGGTGACAAAGGTTATTTCTATATCTCCTATTATGATCAGATGGTAGGTAAAGATAATGCCCTATTCAGCAAGGTTATGAATCCGAATATTTATAATGTTATCTACCAGTATGATCCCCTGGGATGGTGTGATTCTGCAGGAGCTAGCAGTACAACCGCGTGGTTTGCCAATATGTTTACATCTACATCAGCTCAAGAGTTACGCGCGGTAAGCTGGTATGTTGCATCACCCGATTCATCTTACAATCTTTATATATATACAAACCCTACCAACTCCGACCCCAGAAGTGGTAAACTGGTAAAAAGTTTAAACGGCAAAGTCCTTGAACCATCATATTATCAAAAAACCTTCTCAACACCCGTAAAATTAACGAACGGCCAGAAATTCTCGGTAGTGGTGGAGGCTACGACACCCGGGTGGGATTGGCCTGTCCCGCTTCAAATGCCGATTGAGGGTTATAGCAGTAAAGCCCGTTCCGAGCCGGGACAGGGTTTTCTCAGCATGGATGGCGAATCATGGTTGGATGTAACCGAGGTTTTTGAAAATGCCAGTGTCTGTCTGAAAGCTTTTGCCAGCACATCTGATAGGTCTAAGAGGGGGACGGTGTAGGGTTTTTTTAGATATTAAAAATGCATGGGTTTTCGTGGTAATCTTGTGGAAGAGGCATAATTGATTATTGAAAGCTGCGATTTAATTTAATATAGGAGTATCGTATGATGAACTTTAACCATGATCTTTTAATTGATTTGGAAAATGGGAAGTAGTATGAAAGACAGGCAAAACGGCATTATAGAGTCATTTCAATCGCTCTTTGGAAAGGAAGAACTGCTTGCCAAAGTGATCGAGTGCTTCCCCTATCCGATTCAGGTTTACGCCCCGGACGGAACATCGGTGCTGGTGAATCAGGCTATGCTGGACGAATACCATGCTGTAAGTTTTGATATGGTTGTCGGGAAGTACAATATATTCAAAGATCCTTACATTGTCGCCTCAGGCCAGCTCCCAGTGTTAAAGCGGGTTTTTCAGGGGGAAACCGTCTTTTTTCCGGATGTCAAAGTGCCTTTGGAAGAAATTGCGGAACGGTACGGCATACAGGATTTCGATGTGGAGGCCGTATATCAGGATATTACGGTTTTTCCTATTCTGGATGACGAAAAGCGGGTGATCTATATTGCGGCATTTTTGCTCAACAGGAGGGTTTATCGTGGCAAGGATGAGATTGAAAAGGCGAAAGAATACATAGAAAATCACTGGCTGGATAGGTTTGATTTGAGCGAAACGGCAAAGGCCGCCTGCCTCAGCAAGACGCATTTTGCAAAGCTTTTCAAGAAGCATACCGGCCTCACCCCTTATGAGTATTATACTAATTATAAAATCGGCAAATTAAAGGAGAAGCTTCTGGATACTAACCTTTCCATCGCTCAGGCTTTTGCAGCCTGCAATATGGATTATAACGGCCATTCCGCCCGAGTATTTAAAAATAAAACCGGACTTTCCCCTTCTGCTTACCGGAAAAAGTCAGAATAAAAAGTTGCCATAAAAAGTAATAAGAGAAAGCCAGGCTTTTGTGTGTACGAAAGCTCGGCTTTTTTTATTATGAATAAAACAAGGTTCCCGGGATCCGTCAGCAATCTTTGATTGCGTTGACGGGGTGGGGGTTCTTATTTCCAAGATAGCACTTTCCTTACTAATTATAAGCATATCCAACCTATTCTCACAGCCGGCGGGCTAATAAAATATTGATAGCCATAATGAAAATATCGGCACTTTGGCTGGAAAGGAGCGTTCATATGGGCGGCAAAACGAAAGAGCAGCTGCTTGAGGAACTATCGGAAGTACAGAAAATGTTGGAGGAAAGAACAGAGACTCAAGGTCAAATGATTAAAAGATTTCAGACGCTTATCGATAATGAGGGGCTGTTTTCTCAGATAATCAACTTTCTCCCTTATCCCCTCGCTATATTTACGCCGCAGTATACAGTGGCCATAATAAATAAGGCTTTTGCGGAGGAAACAAAAACGCGATTTATAAACCTGGAAAAAGGAGCCGTCCGCATTCTTCAACACAAGATCAACGATATGCGACTGGCTGCCGCCATCACGGGGGTCTTTGCCGGGAATACCTTCTTTTTAGAGGACTTAAAGAACCCGTTTTCCATGTTTTCAGGAATTACGCAGCAAAGAGCGGCGGAGCCTGACCGTTTCAATAGGGCCGTTATTTTTCCTGTTCCGGCCGATGACGCTGAAATCACCCACGGCGTAATTGTGTTTATGCCGTGAGCAAACAAGTAAACACGGGCCGCTGGCGGCTGTGTGAATCTCCAAACCCCTTTACGGACACGGCAAATCCGCAAATATTGAAGGCATATAACCTCGGCATAACTTCGGGAACCTCCCAAACTACCTTTTCCCCGAATGTCTTGATTAACAGGGAACAATGCGCGGCCATGCTGTTCAGGGCGATTAAAGCCATTCATCCCCAGGGAGATTACAGCGTAGCGGGCGTTAAGGATTTTCCCGACCAGAAGGATATTTCAAGCTGGGCGGTCGAAGCGACAAAATATATGAATAAAATTGGTGTTATTACCGGCGACGCCCAGGGAAATTTTATGCCCAAGGCAACCACGCCGGCGCAGGAGGCCGCCGGATACGGCATGGCAACGAGGGAACAGGCCATAGCTTTATCGGTCAGAACACATGATAAAGCGCCGGAAATTAAAGCGATTTCGGCGCAAGTTTTTCCGGTTACAGCGAGTCGGTTTACGCCAAATTAACGGAAACTAAAACCGTCGGCATGGTATTAATAACAAATTGATTGGAGGGGAATTAAAATGAAGCGAATTATCTCAATAACACTAAGTTTTATTTTGGTGTTTACACTGTGCCAGCTTGTCTTGGCGGAGGGGGGGACTGTTTATAATGTTAACGACCAAACCACCCTAACTAATGCACTGACTGCAGCCCAGACTGGCGATACTATCAAGCTAACGGCAAATATTACTTACAATAGCACCATTGTGATTGAGGATAAAAGGATTACCTTTTATTTGAACGGATACACGCTTAATGTGGTTAATAACGCAGAAGCATACACGGCAGAGGAAATGAGCGGCCTCTATGTAAAAGGGAACGCCGCCGTCGCCTTGGAAGGCGACGGTGAATTCAACGTTACCGGAAGCTGGTACGGAGTCTTTGCCGAATGCAATGAGGGGGAAAGCGCCGAAGTTACCGTCACTAACGCAACCGGCATTGGGCGTGATGGTGTGGCTGCTCAGCATTCGAAAGTTACTGTTAAAGGAGATGCAACTTCAAGCGGCTCCACTTACAGTGGTGTATGGGCATCTTATGAAAATGCAGAAGTGATTGTAGAAGGCAATGTCTATGCCAATGGCAAAATGAGTTTGGGAATAAACACCGATACGCTCGCTCTAGTTACAGTAAAAGGCAGCGTTATTGTAGACGGCGATAACAGCATCGGTATAAAAGCCGGCGATGACGGAGATGTAACCGTAGAAGGAGACGTCACCGTAAGCGGCAGCGACTGTGTTGGGGCGTTTCTCCTGTCGGAAGCGGGGAAAGCGTCTATTGTTACTATAAAAGGAGTAATAGAAGCCGAAAAGTATATTCTTTTTGAGGCCGAGGACGAATCCGAATGGGAATATAGTCTTCGAGACGGCGATTTCGATGAGGAAACAGGGGATTACATATACTACACTTATGATAATGAGAGTTTTGTATATGTATCGATGTTTGCCGGAGGCAGCGGCACCGCCGAGAACCCTTACCTGATTGGCCACGCATCGCAGCTTTATAACATAAAATACTATCATTTTTTTGGTAAACACTACAAACAAATTGCCGACATTGATTTAGGCGGCTATTTCAGTCTCGGTGAGGGTTGGGATCCTATCGGTCTGGGTGAGTCTCCTTTTCTCGGCGTCTATGACGGTGATAGCCATACCATCAGCAATCTTTTTATTAACCTTCCGTATCAAGGCGATATAGGTTTGTTTGGATGTGTTGGAGAGCGCTCGGAAATCCTGAATGTGGGTTTGATAAACGCAGATGTAACCGGACGTCATGAGGTAGGCGGTTTAGCCGCAATCAATGCTGGTCTCATCGCCAATTCATATGTCACCGGCAAAGTTAGCGGAACGACCTATGCCGGAGGCTTAATAGGCTACAATATAGGTTCTGTAACCGATTCTTATTTTGATGGAACTGTTGTTCACGTTAAGGGATTTGACACAGATGAGGTAGAATGCGCAGGCGGGCTGGTCGGTGATAACTTTGAAGAAGGTTCGATTACCGGCTGCTATGCAAAGGCAACTGTGGAAAGTGAAGGGCCTCTCATCGGCGGTTTGGCGGGGCGCAATTTGGGCTCGATTACCGATTCTCACGCCATAAGTGATGTGACAGGTTCCTATTATGTCGGTGGTCTGACAGGAAATAATGGAGGTATAATCAATAATTCCTATGCTGACGGAACTGTGACAGGAGCTTCCCAGGCGGGAGGCCTGGTAGGCCTAAACGAAAGCCTGCACCCCATCACCGATTCTTATTTCACGGGAACAGTGACAGCCTCCGATTATTATGTGGGAGGGCTGGTGGGCGATAACAG
>CAZAZH010000040.1:0-7020 GCA_964489585.1 uncultured Syntrophomonas sp. | reverse complement strand
GGTTATAACGAGGCCGATGTTACCAATTGTTATGAGATCGGAGCTGTAAGCGGCAATTCTAACACTGGCGGCCTGATCGGCTCCAATAAGCAGGGTACTGCGATAACCGGCAGTTTCTGGAATAACAACACATCAGGGCAGGACTCCTCCGACGGCGGTATAAGTGAGGGCTCTGTCCCGATGAAACAGCAGGTGACTTATGTTAATAAAGGATGGAATTTCGACACGATTTGGGATATTGACCTCGTCCAACCCTACGCCTTCAACGATGGCTACCCATTTCTGAGATGGCAGGTTAAGGCGGAGTTTGCAGGAGGCAGCGGCACATTGGAGGACCCTTATCTTATTGCCACAGAAGATCACCTTAACAATGTCCGCAACCACCTTGACAAGCACTTCAGGCAAACCGCGGATTTAGACCTGAGCAGCTATAGATCAGGTTCGGGCTGGGCGCCTATAGGCACGTCGGCCAATACTTTCACCGGCACCTATAACGGCGATGGGCATACCATCGGCAATCTTTTTATTAAACAGGCTGGAGCATCGAATGTTCGTATTCCGGCCGGTTTGTTCGGTTATACAGGGGCAGAAGCAGAAATCTGCAACCTGGCGCTTAAAAGTGTGGATGTAACCGGTTGTTATTATGTCGGGAGCCTGGTGGGCAATAACAGCGGCAAGATAACCAACGTAAGCGTCAGCGGCAATGTAACAGGAGAATGGGATACAGGCGGTTTGGTTGGTTTAAATAAAGGTACAATTAGCTTAACAACATTCACAGGAGCTGTAACCGGCGCTGATGAAATCGAATACGGCGATTGGACAGGAGGCTTGGTGGGTTATAATTATGGAACGATTACCAGATGCTGGGTCGATGCGACAGTAGTCAGCGCAGGGGATAATGCCGGCGGCCTGGTGGGTGAAAGCCTGACCGGGGGGATAATCACCGAATCCTGCTCCGCAGGCGATGTGACCGCTTACGATTACAGCGGCGGTCTGGCGGGTGCCAACAGCGGCGAAATCACGGCATGCTATTCTCTATGTACGGTGAAAGGCGATTCGGATGTGGGCGGTCTGGTGGGCGGGAATTCCGGACCAATCGCAGACTCCTTTGCTGCCGGAAGCGTAATAGGTATGAACCAAACGGGTGGTCTGGTAGGTAGCAGTACCAGCGCAACTGTCATCGGCTGTTATTGGGATACCGAAACATCGGATCAAAGCGCGTCAGCCGGCGGCGCAGGCAAGACCACAGCTGAAATGAAACAACGGACGACTTTTGAAAACTGGGATTTTGTTGCGATATGGGATATTAATGCCGGTTTTAATGATGGCTACCCATTCCTGAGATGGCAGGATGATGTTCCGCCGGTATTAAGCGAAACCGGTGCCGATTCCCTAACGGATACAACCGCTACACTGAACTTCACCTCCGATAAAAGCGGCATCTATTACTACCTGGTCTATGAGGCGGCGGAAGACGCTCCCAACGCGACTGCAATTAAAGCTCAAGGTGAGGCCGCAGCCAAAGGTACAGGTATTGCAGAGGCAGCGGCAAACAATGTCACGGTGACTGACTTAACTGCCTCAACGGAATACAAGACCTATATCATAGTGGAATATGCCGAAGGAAACACTTCTGATATTGCGGAAATTGGCTTTACTACCGAAGCCGCGTCAATCGCGCCTACTGTGCCTACCGCGCCACAAGACTTCACTGCTACTCCTAGCGATGGTCAGGTGGCGTTAAGCTGGAGTGCTCCCGCCAGCGACGGTGGTGCAGCAATTTCCCATTACGTGGTGTCTAGCGATAACGGCGGCACATGGGTTACGGCGGCTACTAATACATCCCATACCTTCACCGGCTTAACCAACGGCACGGTGTACACCTTCAAGGTGCGGGCGGTCAACAGCGCCGGAAACGGTGCGGAGGCAAGCGCGACAGCCACGCCGACAGCCACGCCGGCGCCCACCTACACCGTCACCGTGATAAACGGCACAGGCGGCGGCGAATTCGCGCAGGGTGTCACCGTCACCATCACGGCCAACCCTGCGCCCAGCGAACAGCAGTTCAAGGAGTGGGAGATAACGCCGGCAGTAACCTTTATGGATAGCACCAGCAAGACTGATGCCACAGCAAAATTCACCATGCCTGCACAGGCAGTGGAGGCAACGGCAACTTATGAGGATATACCCGAAAACATCTATTCCATCACCGTCCAAAATGATGGTAACGGTATAGCAAATGCCGATGTCAATGCGGCGGCACAGGGTACGGAAGTTACCCTGACCGCAACAGCGAACCCGGGCTATCGCTTCAAAGAGTGGCAGGTAAGCGGCAACGTGACGATTGCTGATGATAAATTTATTATGCCAAACGATGATGTTACGATAAAAGCCATCTTTGAGGCAATTCCGGCTGCAACCTATACCGTAACCTTTAACCCCAACGGTGGCAACGTATCGCCCGCCGGTGCAGAAACCGGTGCAGACGGTAGGTTAACCAGCCTGCCCACACCGACTAGAAGCGATTACCAATTTGACGGCTGGTTTACGGCAGAAAGCGGCGGAACCAGGATAACCACAGACTCTGTGTTTACCGCCAACACCACGATTTACGCCCAGTGGACCTACATCATTGACCCTGGAATTGATGAATGCTTTATTGCCACCGCTGCTTTCGGTTCCAAGTTTACCGGACCGGTAACGTTGCTGCGTCATTTCCGCGATGACTATCTCCTAACCAGTAGATGGGGAACTGAGTTTGTAAATAGTTATTACCGCTTTTCTCCACCCATTGCGAACATTATAGCGGGGAGTGAATCACTCAGACTTTTGACCCGCTTACTGCTGGCACCGGTGATAATTCTGGTATATTTGCTGTTTAACCCGTTATGGATATTCATAATCATGGGGTTGCTTCTTCTTATTTGTCTGCAGCGTTATAGTTCAATGCTTCAGATTGTCAGGCCATTGTTAAAAAAGAGGTAGATGTTGTATAACCTGATATCAAAATAATACCGGAACAAACCAAAGCAGCGGAAACCACTTGATGGCTTCCGCTGCTTTCATTTATTCCGCAACAAAAACATCTCGCTATTGTCAACGCCTTGTATATAAATCAGTTTCCCTATCGGAAAGCCGTATGAAGGAAAACTTCACGTACGGTTTGATGAGGAGGGGATGGTAACCCATTCCTTTACTCTACAGAGGGAAGAGTTACTAGCGTAAAAAAATGAAGGCCCGGCCGGTGCTGCCTGGGCTTTTGCCACTTACGGGTCTCTGGAATCATGCCTGCTTCCATCTGATAGGTCTAAGAGCTAAAACAAATAGCCGAACAACGCGGACCAATTCCCGAAGCTAAGGTTCTACCTTCTTTTTTTAGATATTAAAAAGGGTTTTTGTGGTAACCTTGTGGAAGAGGCATAAGACAAACTGTTTAAAAGTCCAGTAATAAAGCCGTTCCTGCGTTTTAGTGGGGCGGCTTTTATCATTTACGACGGGTTATTTTGTTGATGATAAGACATAACCCCTGCATTTTTATGGTTTTGGGAGTTAAAGGTCATTTTATTTTTATAAAAATACTTCCGAAAAACTATTTCATTTTTAAATACTAGATGATATAATTCTAACGAACGTTAGGTAGAAAGGTATTTGGTATGGCAGAAAAGGACATGAGGGAAAGAATCAAAGAAGTAGCAGTAGAGCATTTCAATACTAATGGTTACCATGGAACAACGATCCGCAACATAGCAAAAGACGTGGACTGCTCCCTGCCAATGATTTATTACTATTACCATAATAAAAAGGAGTTGTTTGATGAAATCATAAAAAGGGAATATTTTGACCTTCTAAAAAGGCAGGCGGAACTCTTGAGGACAGATAACATCATAGATTTTTACACAAAGTTTGTGTACGATCTGAACTTCCTGAGCAACTATGATAAAAAAGTTTACCGGCTTGGAATCAAGGTTTATCTGTCTTTTGATGGCGACGAGGAACTGATGGAAATCATGGATGAATGGGAAAAGACTATACTTCCGCGGCATTATCAGATATTAGAACCATATCTGAAGAATGCAGACAATGGTATCGTGATTGTACGAACATTAGTACATTTATTGGAAACATTGATAGGAAATATTGTCGTCAAAAACAGGTTTCTACCTGAAAAAGAGATCCGAGAAGAGATTTCAATTGTTCTTCGTGGATGCGAATAATAAAAATGGAAAAGAAACGAGCCGCTCAGAAAAAAATATTGCTCTACGGGATCATGATTTTGCTGTTGCTTGCTTTTCAGAAAGTATTAGGTAAGGTGGGGGGGATCGTCGCTGATTTACTCCCTTGCGAGAGGTTTGATCCCTATAAAGCCTTTGCTTGGGTTTCTGTTCATCATATCACTGAAATGCTGATTGCCCTGGCTGTAATTATAATACTAAGCAAGCTGCTGAAAGTTGATTTCGGTTTCGGCCTTGGTGACAGGAAAAAAGGGACCAAATATGTAGTGGTGTTTGCTGCCATATTTGCAGGGGTTACGCTTATTTGCCATATACTTATGCTGATCTACAACATGTTGCCGGTATATGACTTTCCATTAAACAAAAACAATATTCTTGGAACGCTGGGCTTTCAATTGCTCTTAAGCGGGCCTGCCGAAGAGATTTTGTATCGGGCGCTTCCCATTACAATGCTCGTGTATATATTGGGGAAGAGTGTAAAAGTAAAGTGGGGTATTACATTAGAAACAATCATCGCCTCTTTCTTGTTTGCAATTGCACATGCGAAATGGTCTTTATTCCCGATTACCTTCGAAGCGAATTACTTCCAACTGTTCTATGCTTTTGTATTAGGAACTATAGCGGGAAAAGCCTATCAAGAGAGCCATAGCATTATATACCCAATGCTTATGCATAGTATAAGTAATGTGCTGATGGTTGGAACAGGGTATTTATTTCTTTTCCTATAAAATGAGCGCATTATCAGAACTTTTATATTTTCGGTGGGTTGTAAGCAAAATCAGAACAGGTTGTATTTGTATTTAAGGAGGCTAACGACACGGCAAAGAAAATATATTCGGAACAAGAGGTAAACGCCATCCTAAGCAACTGCTATACATTTGGTAGATTATTTTACTTTACGACGGGGAATGGTCGATAGCGGGAGGCTAGTGTGCCTGGCAGATGGAAGCAAGTACTGGAAAAGCAAGAAATAATAGGAGGTGAAAAAGCATCAAGGGAAGAATGATGCATATTTTACTAAATTGCAAAAAGAAAGGATTGAAATAATCGTGAAGCCGAAAAAAATAATTCTGGGCACAATTATGATGATGATAATTATGGTTTTATGTACTGGGTGCACAGGCGCTGAGGATAATAAGAATCCGGCAAAAACTGCGAATAATGCTACAAATGCAAAAGCAAATCATTCCTCCGATAAAATCGGATTCGTTATGGAGGGCATTGATGTACCTGAAGTTGTATTGGATGCAGCAAAGACACAAATCGAACAGTTATTCGAAATCAATAGAACTGATTACCCCGACTATAATTATGTTAACTGGCGGATTGAAAACTTAACTTACTCCTATACATATGATGATTTAAATGGGATGCAGCTGACCATTTATCAAATGAATTATGAATTCCTCACCGAGTCACCAGAGAGTATTGTGCTAGCTGGAGGTATGTATATTACTGAAGATAATTGGGTTATGCCAGGCTATCCAAACTCTACTTATCTAATTTTTCAGCAAGATGGTGATAAGCTAATATTTTTGCGTTTCATAGTTGAAAACGATTGTACGCCGGGAACTCAAATTTTTACCGAAGATTTGCTACAAATCCTAACTTAACCCCGAAAAGCACCTCAACAGATGAGGTTGCAAAAGTTAGTTTCTAAAGAATGTAGTAGGACCTGCTAGACGGTTGGCTTATTAAGCTTGATCTTGGCAATGACCTTCCCAGGGACGAAAGAACGATTAGGAGAAGCATGTGCGACATGGTTGTTCATAATCCTGCTTTCGCAGTGCTTTCGGATAAACAGCGTTTCCGAAATATTGCTGAAAAGCTCCAAAGCAATTGTTGCGAAGATTAACAAATATGGAGGTGAAGTCATTATGGAACAGGAAAAGACGGCAGTAAAAAAACAGCTGGCCTTGTTTGTTGGTTTGACATTTGTTATTACCTGGATTATTTTTCTGCTGATACCTCTCCGCGGACTGACTTATGGAAAAGGCGTGTCCATAATTGTTCTCGCGGCAGCTATGTTTGTCCCCGCCTTATGCAACATATTGACCCGACTTATAACAAAAGAAGGCTTTAAAAACATGTATCTGCACCCGCATCTCAAGGGGCATATGAAAGACTATCTGCTGGTTTACTTCGGACCAACAGCCTTACTGTTTTTGAGCGCAGCAGTATATTTCTTGATTTTGCCCGGTTCGTTTGATCTGCAGCTTACCGCTTTGAAAGGGGCAGCAGCCAGTACGGGGGGGCTTTCCGCCTACAGTTTACTGCTGATTTCCATATTACAGATAATAATCATCGGCCCGGTTATCAATATTATTCCGACATTGGGTGAAGAACTTGGCTGGAGAGGATATCTGCTTCCTAAATTGCGCATGCTTTTAACTGATCGGGCTGCATTGGTCATCACCGGTATTATATGGGGTATGTGGCATATACCGGTTATAGTTATGGGGCATAATTACGGAACAGACTATATGGGCTATCCCTGGCTCGGGATTTTGGCCATGATTGTATTCTGTGTTGTGCTGGGGGTTATCGAAGGCTATATATCAATCAAATTGGAAAGTGTAATACCTGCCGCCATGATTCATTCAGTGGTAAATGCCGGCGCGGGGCTCCCAATTGTTCTGGCAAAAGGCGGATATAACCCTATTCTTGGCCCGGCTATTACCGGCCTAATCGGAGGACTGCCGTTTATAGTTTTAGCTGTAGTGCTACTGATAAAAGCAGGCAATAAACTTTCTTATGTAAAAACGGTTTCAGCAGAAAGCGGGACCGT
>CAZAZH010000039.1:0-16544 GCA_964489585.1 uncultured Syntrophomonas sp. | reverse complement strand
CTGTGTATACCAAGAAGTTTTGCAGCCTGAGTCTTATTTCCGTTTACTTTTTTTAAGGCTTTTATAATGATTTGCTTTTCCAGACTTTCTACGGCCTGAGGCAGAGTTTCCTTATCGCTTAAACAAGTCCTTTCTATCAGAGAAGGAAAATGGCTAATGGTTAAAGAAGATTCGTGATTCATATCTGCCAGGTTAATAGCCCGCTCTAACATATTCTCTAGCTCACGTACATTACCGGGCCAGGCATAATTTTGTAGAAGTTCAGTGGCCTTGCAAGAGATTTTGGTTACATTGGTTTGCAATTCTTCGTTTATCCGGTTCATTAGGTCTGAAACCAGTAGCGGTATATCAGATCTTCTTGTACGCAGGGGAGGGATGTTAAGGCGTACTACGTTTAAACGGTAATAAAGATCCTGACGAAACTGACCATCCGTAACCATCTTTTCTAAATCACGGTTGGTAGCTGCTATTACTCGCACATTAATCATTATCGGTCTGGTTCCTCCCACCCTTTCCACCATTTTATCCTGGAGCACAGTCAATAGCTTGGTTTGCATGGTTAAGGGCATATCACCAATTTCATCCAGGAAAATGGTTCCACCATGGGCTAGTTCGAATTTTCCAGGTTTTCCACCTTTTTTGGCTCCGGTAAAAGCACCTTCTTCGTAACCGAATAGCTCAGATTCAAGTAAATTTTCAGGTAAGGCCGCACAGTTTATACGTACAAATGGATCTAGATAGCGATTGCTGGCATTGTGAATAGCATGTGCGAATAGTTCTTTCCCGGTTCCACTTTCGCCAGTAATTAGTATGGTGGATATTGTCCGGGATAATTGGCGCCCCAAGGTCTTGGTTGCGGAGAATTCCTGGTCTACCCCAATCAAATCCTGAAAGTGCCATTTAGCCTGATAGCTCAGGCGAACTTCTTCTTTGTACAGGTTTAACTCCTTTTCCGTTTCCTGAAGTTTTCGGGCAAAAATTTTGGCTCCGGACATATCCAGGAACAGGCTCTTGCCTATAGCCCCGATTATGTTTCCGTCTTTATAAACCGGCAGCCGAGTTACCACAGTATCACGGCCTTTAATAGGCCATATTTCTGCCTGAACGATTTTACCAGTATCAAGAACTTCCTGGAGACCGGAAGTAGGTGTAATATCAAGAATATATTTACCTACCACATCTTCCTTTTTTAATCCTAATGTGTCCAGATAAGTTTGGTTCATGGTGGTTATAAATCCATCTTTATCTACTATTACATATACCATATAGGGGCTTTCAATCAGGGCTTCGGAAATAGCCTGAAACTCTTTTTCACTCTCCTGCATTTTCTTCATAAATACCTGAGCACCGGACATATCCAGGAAAAGGCTCTTACCTATGGCGCCAATTATTATACCTTCTTTTATAATTGGCATGCGGGTAACAATGGTTTCACGTTCATTTATAATAAAGATATCAGCTTTATCAGTTCGGCCTGTCCTTAATACCTCAGGCAATTGCGAGTTGGGGGTAATATCTAGAACATATCGACCTACTACTTCGTCTTTTTTCATTCCCAGCTCGTCCAGGTAAGTCTGGTTCATAGCAGTAATAATTCCGTCTTTATCGACTATGACGTAAACCATGTTAGGGCTTTCAATCAGGGCTTCGGAAATAGCTGCAAATTCTTTTTCCCGTTCCTGTAATTTTTGCATTAATACATGGGCGCCGGACATATCTAAAAAAATAGTTTGACCCAGGGCTCCAATTACTTGCCCATTTTTGACTATGGGCATGCGCGAGACCAGAGTATCACGACCTTTTAAGGTCCAAATATCTGCCTTGTCTATACGTTGGGTGCGCAGTACTTCCGGTAACTCGGAATTGGGCAGGATTTCCGTAACATATTTACCGATTACATCTTCTTTTTTAAGCTCCAATATATCCAGGAAGGTCTGGTTCATCATGGTGATATAACCCTTTTGGTTAACTATCACCAGGGCGGTATAAGGGTTTTCCAGGAAAGCCGCCACAATTGCACTGAAATCCTTTTCGGCTTCTTTCAGCCGGTTTATAAATAATGAAGCCCCCGATACATCCAGCTGCAGGCTTTGACCGATGGCACCAATAATTTTTCCGTTAGCTATTATGGGAAAACGGGTTACGACCGTATCCCGATCTTTAATCGCCCATATATCAGCCCGGTCTATGCGCCCTGTCTTAAGTACTTCCGGAAGTTTAGAAGTAGGGAGTATATCAGTTACATAATGGCCAATAACATCTTCCCTGCTCATCTCCAGCAAATCTAAAAAGGTTTGATTCATAACAGTTATAAAACCGTTATTATCAACTATGACTATTGCCATATGAGGACTTTCAATTAACGGCTCTAATATTTCGGGCAAATCCGTTAAATATAATCCGGTCATCGATCAATTACCCCCAGAAAACTTCAAGGTTTTAAAGATATTAATAAAAAATTTTATAACGACAATATTCGTTAAATAAATGGGATTATCCTTTAAAAACTTTGTTATTATATTATCTAAGTAAAATATTACCAATAATAAAAGCTCGGAAATATTAATTTCCGAGCTTGATTATCGGCTAAGTGTTAATAATGTGGTTGCTTATTTACTCTTCTCTCTTTAATTTAAACGAGGCAGTGGGTTATTAGATATTGATAGTGGAGAGTGAAGAGATTTGATAATGCGATTATAACCCACTGTTATAACCTGGCTTCACGAAGAAGGCAAATCTATAAGGAAAAACTGTTGAAATATGAATTCTAAATCTAAAGGAAGTTTTTGTCAAAAGGGTATTATGGTATCAGCTCAATTATTTTACTACGTCCATAGGAATCTACAGCTACCTTGACCTTGAGTCCCCGCGCACCCATCATCATATTATAATTGCGGGCAGTACCTTCCGGGGTATAATAACTCTCAATACCATAATTAACCCATATATGCGGGGCCTCCGTCTTCCTACCCTCGAACCAATACCCGGTCCAGTCTACTCTTGCGGTCATATACAGATTGTCTCCCATATCTTTACGCCGTTTGCTGATGTTAACTGCCTTCCATTCATTCCCCTGCTTTTCTAATTGTACAAACACTCTGTTCCCGCGGGCATAATGCTCTGCAGCTTTGCTGGTATCATTCAGATCGGGATGTGAAACCTTAGCCAGGGGGATATGGGCAGCTTTATAGCTTAACGAAACATATTCCCCTTTGTCTCTGTACAGACTATATGGATTAGCAGGCCTAGTTTCCAGAATGATTTCTTGTCCGCACCATAATATGGACTGGTTGATAAGAATCATTCCGACTAAAAATAGTGCCTGCAGTGAAACTACTAAATAAAAAGCTTTTTTATTCATGTTCGTCCCTCCAGGTGGCAACTATTCGGTCACGTTGGCGATTAAGCCACCAGCCCATTAGCAGCAACAAAACGCCTCCTATCATAAAAAATAGGCTGCGATCCATATAGCGGGAAGCATAATCAAAATAACCACGCAGAACCGTCGCATAGAAAAATAACAGACCCAGGTTTAACATAATGCGGCTATGCTGCTCTGCGCTCTTTAATATTACCAATACTATAGCTGTAAACAGCACAAAGTATATGAAGAAATTCGGCAGAGCAAGGGTCAAATAGCTGATAAACATTAGATTAATCAGCCCCACTGCCGCAATTTCCATACGTATATGACGGTAGGAGGGCAACAGCAACAGAGTAATAAATCCGATCAGCATCGCACCCAACAATACCATCGCCGGTGTAATGACATATAATAAATCCCAATCAGAAAATAATGAAAATACAAGCATGGTGGTCAGAACCATAACCATCCCCGTAGCCACATATAACAAACTGTATAATTCTTCGCCTTGTCTGCCCCGCAGGTAAAAAGCCGAGCCCAGGAATATCAGGACCAGCGGGATTATATGTTCATAGTTTGATGATATACTCATCAACAGTGTTATCACCAACCACACCTGACAAAGGAAGACTGCAATGGCACTGCGCACCCGATAAGCCAGGGGAAAAGCCAGCAGGAATAAAATCAGCAAATGCAACCAGGGTATTAGTGGATGAGTTTTACTTAAGTCACTAATAGTCCATGCCAGCAATATTAAAATGGTCAGAATGGTTACGGATCGCTCCTTGGTAACCCAGGCCATCAGAAGAACTCCCAGTGCCCAGAACAAAATCCCATTTGGATAATAAGCATTGATGTTATAAATCTGGGCAATTAAAAATATGGCTGCTCCAAATAATATTCCGCCCAGCAGTAGCAAACTATTGCCCAGCCATATATTATTCTTTTCATAACGATATTTATAAGCAAAATAGTGGCAGGTAAACAATGTCGATAGAATTAATATCAACTTGACAGCAACTGGAATAATCGGCCAGTTAGCTGCGAAAAACAGAATAATACCAACCCCCAGGAGGATAGCACCCAGCATGGGCAAAATAGAAGTGGAACGAAATTCAGTTTCAGGGTAGCGACTGGATAACAACTGCGCTTGTTCAGGACTGATTAATCCTTCACTACGCCATAATTCAATCTCTTTCTTAACCCAGGAATTCCGGCTGATGTTAACCCCCCCCTATTCTAAATAACAACCTCCGTTAAATTAGTATTCTGCATAACCATAAATTATCCTTTTTGCCAAAAAAACCCTTGCGATTGGTGGAACGAGTGCACGGAACGCCACAGGGGTAGTTCCCTACACATTTAATTGAACCTGTAGGGAACGGCCCCCGTGCCGTTCCGCAAGACCTGACGTTACGTATCTTTCTATAATCTTAAAACAATGAAATTGGTGCAGAATCGTACCAGCAAACGTTGGGGGCGGTAACTGTTCTTGAGGTCAGCATACAATTCGTAAATTGTATTAAAGATTGCCAATAATTTTTACTGGTAAACAAAGCCGTGCAGGATTATAATTATAAGTTGTTCGGTAAAAATATAAACAGAACAACTTAAAACTTATCCAGTTTGTAATGGAAGGAAACGGCTATATGAAACAAGAGTTAATCAGGAATTTGGCAATTATTGCCCATGTTGACCACGGTAAAACCACTCTGGTAGATGCAATGTTAAAGCAAAGCGGCGTTTTTCATGAACGTCAGCAAGTAGAAGAACGGGTTATGGACCGCAACGACCTGGAACGGGAACGCGGAATTACCATAATGGCTAAGAATACGGCCATATTGTATAATGGCTATCGCTTAAATATAGTTGATACACCGGGGCATTCCGATTTTGGCGGGGAAGTTGAACGTATCGTACAAATGGTAGATGGGGTATTGTTGCTGGTTGATGCCCTGGAAGGTCCCATGCCCCAGACCCGTTTTGTACTGAAGAAAGCGTTAGCCGCAGGACTTTTTCCTATTGTAGTTATCAATAAGATGGATAGACCTCAAGCTCGTCCAGAAATAGTACTGGACCAGGTACTGGATCTGTTTATTGAGCTTAATGCCAGTGAAGAACAGCTTGATTTTCCGGTAATATATACTAATGCCCGGAATGGCAGGGCATCACTTGATATGCATGGCCTTGGCGAAGATTTAAAGCCGCTATTTGATATGATTATTGATAAAATACCTGCTCCCAGTGGAGATAGTACGCAACCTTTGCAGGTGGGAGTTAGTATGATTGACTATGACCCTTATGTTGGACGCCAGGTAGTAGGGCGGGTGCACAATGGTAGTTTGCATCTGCGCCAGGAAGTAGTGGTAGCGTCCAATGGTACCATCGGAGATCGCCAACGGATAGCGGGGCTATATGTTTACGATGGTTTGAAAAAGGTTGCGGTAGAAGAGGCACAAATCGGGGAAATCGTGGTAATTGCGGGTCTTGGGGATTTCAATGCCGGGGATACTATTTGCGACCCTGAAGAGGTGCGGCCATTGGATTTTATAGCTATTGACGAGCCTACCGTAGCAGTAGCTATCCAGGTAAATAAAAGTCCATTTTGTGGACGTGAAGGAACTTATGTTACATCCCGTAAACTGGGTGAACGTTTGCTACGAGAGCTGGAAGCAGATGTAAGTTTGAGAGTTGCTCCCACCGATTCCCCTGATACTTTTATGGTTTCCGGCCGCGGTGAATTGCATCTTTCCATACTGATTGAGACCATGCGGCGCGAAGGCTACGAATTTGAAGTTTCCCGCCCTCAGGTAATTGAAAAGATTATTGATGGGCAGCGCTGTGAGCCGGTAGAAGAACTGGTGGTGGAAGTGCCGGAAGAATATGTGGGTATTGTTATGGAAAAACTGGGTTCTCGTAAAAGCGAAATTATTAATATGACCCAGAGAAACGATGGTATGACCTATATGGAATTTCTGGTTCCCACCCGGGGACTATTTGGATTTCGCTCTGAATTTCTAACTGATACCAGAGGGTTGGGGACTATGTATCATCGTTTCCACAGTTACACCCCCTATCGAGGGGAAATTACTACCCGCCAGCGCGGCTCCCTGGTAGCTCATGAGCCTGGTGACACTACCGGTTATGGCCTGGAAAATGCTCAGGAGCGGGGGGAACTCTTTATAGAGCCGGGGGTAGCTGTATATCGGGGTATGATAGTAGGAGAAAACTCGCGCCCCAATGATTTGGTGGTTAATGTCTGCAAGAAGAAACATTTGAGTAATATCCGCAGTTCTACTTCCGATATAGCGATAAAGCTTAGCCCGCCCCGGGCTATGAATCTGGAACGCTGCCTGGAGTTTATCACCGATGATGAACTGGTGGAAGTTACCCCGGCATCTATTCGTATGCGTAAAAAAGTAATTTAGGTAAGACACTGAATACACTGATTTTTTATGAAAAGGACTGAATTTTATTATATATTTCAAGGAAAGCGAAAGCTGAAGTTTCCGCTACGAACTCCGGCCATGGGGAGCAATTAGAATAGAATAGCGGTACACTAGCTTTGCCGATGCGAATTTAACGATGACGATAATATAGGGGGCAGTAGCCCCCTATGTTACATAAGTCAATAAATCCGGTTTCTAATAAGTCCGGTGCTTGGCACCTTTTAGGGGCTTGGCAGCAGCTTTACCGGTTACACTATCTCGGAAGTTTTTTCCTGAGCTTACCAACTCATCTTTGTGTTGCAGGGTTACTGATTTGGCCAGGCGAGCGAAATAGTTTCCCACCAGTGGCAGCATGGCCAAACGGGAAAGGGTATATATGGATTCCGTGCCCGGTACACTTACGGGTATCACCTTTAGGGGGGGGGCGATATTATCTATTAGAGACTTTATCTCTTCATTAATTCTTACCACAATATCCGGATACTTATTTCCCACACAATAAACCTCATTACCATCCTGACCATCCGGGGCTCTTCCCAGGTATATCAATTCTGCTTTCTTTTCCAAATCTATATTGCCGAAGGTAGAAGAGTTTTCCAGTTGCTCTTCCTGATCCAGATAACCCAGCCCAACGGTTAAGGCTTCATAGACCCCAGTTCGAGCCACAAATAACAGGTTCATTGCAGTACCTCCATAAGTCTAGTTTTGCCAGCGTCCCGTACCAGTGATACCAGTTTCGGGTAAGCCTGCATAATACCAATTCGAATTAGCGGGCGTCCCAGGGCCGGGAGGGAGAGACCACGGGACAACCAGCCTCCGATACGCAACCACATATTAACATAGGGCATCGTGTCCACGAAGCGAAATTTATCTGTCAGATTTTGTGTATCTACCAGACCAGATAAAAGACCTCCGGAATTACCATTTTTTGTACCCAGCACATAAATATCGTTACCATCGGCATCAGTTCCCACCCTTCTTATTTTACCGAAGTCATCTGGAGTAGTTTTATCAAAATAGGGCAGGTTTATAATTTCTTCTATAGGCGGTGTTTCTGGTGATCCCAGTTTGCCTGCGTGTATATGGGCAGCTACTACTGAGGAATGACTTCCGCCATAATCAAAATAAATAACCTGAATAATAATCACCTGCTTTTAAAAGATTCTAGTGCTTAGTTTGTCCGGTAAATTTCGTATAATGCATGGATACCAAATAGGCTACCCGGTGATAATCGCAATATATGTAGGGAACGACCCCCGTGTCGTTCCGATGAATTTACCGCAATTTGATTTTAAACAATGTAGGTTTAGTGATATCTAACAAATAGAAATATAAGGAGGAAAAGATGGCAAAGTAGGATAGTATGGCTCATATGGTTGGGTGGATCAAAATATTTGCAAAAAAGTATCGTCTTAATTGGCATCTATCTGCTACAATTTGGGTAAGGCAGAATATGTTCATATAAAGAAAAAGGAGGCTAACGGATGGGCGAGAGGATTGAGTTTGTCCGCAACTATAGCGACCTGTGTACAAATAAGGGTTTTCAGTTTGAGTTTTTCTGTGACCGTTGCGGTAGTGGTTTCCGTACCCGGTTCAAACCTTCAGTTACTGGTACTGTAACCGGGATATTAGATACTGCGGGTAGTGTTTTTGGGGGATTATTTAATAGTGCTGCCAATGTGGGGGAAAGTTTTCGCTCGGCTACCTGGGAAAAAGCCCATGACGAAGCTTTTGCCGAGGCTTGTAACGAATTAAAACCGGACTTCATCCAATGTCCCCGTTGTATGTCCTGGGTATGCCGGAAAGGGTGTTGGAATAACAAAAAAGGGTTATGCAAAGAATGTGCACCAGATCTGGGTGTAGAAATGGCAGCAGCTCAAGCTAGCAAATCTGTAGAAGAGGTATGGGCGCACGCCGCCATGGCCGAGGAAGACAAAAAACTGGATCAGAAAGTCTGGCGGGAGGGAATACGCGCAACCTGCCCCCAATGCGAAGCTCCCCTGGCCAATAATGTTAAGTTCTGTCCGGAATGCGGTGCCAGGATAAAAGAGATTACCCAATGTCCGTCTTGTGGAAGCAAGGTTAGTCCGGGTAGTAAGTTTTGCCCGGAATGTGGAGACAGGCTCTAATTTAACCCCACTCCGTTTTTATAAGTTGCCCTAACAGAATTAACCTGGAGGAATAGCCCTATGAGTAATCTTTTCACCAATCTTATAAGCCGGATTAGCCTGGTTGAACTATTGCAGGCCTTATCATCTATTTCCTCTCGGAAAAACGTGCGGGTTAATGCTGAAACTGATAATAGAACAGTATCAGGTGATAAAGATAAAAAAACCTTTGCAGAGATAATCAGGGAAGCAAGCGCTAGATACGGTGTCGATGAAAGTGTAATCCGGGCAGTTATTAAACAGGAATCTTCGTTTAACCCGAAGGCAGTATCCGGATGTGGAGCTCAGGGACTCATGCAGCTCATGCCGGCCACAGCACAGAGTTTAGGGGTTAAAGATGCTTTTAACCCGGAAGAAAACATTATGGCTGGTACCCACTATTTAAAACAGAAATTGGATGAGTTTGATGGTAACCTGGCTCTAGCATTGGCAGCTTACAATGCAGGTAGTGGTGCTGTTCGTAAATATGGCGGTATTCCACCTTACCAGGAAACCCAGGCTTATGTGAATAAGGTTATAAAGTCAATCGATTACATGGCCTAGAATTTATGCTTATTAAAAATGTATCCCCGCTCTAAAGGGCGGGTTTTTATTTTCCCGTTTTAAATTTCCTTCATATTCGGATAAACCAGGCCTGATTAAAATATGCTATTTACCCAGGGAAACAAAGGGGGAATTATTTAAGAATTAGCTATGATAATTACTCCGGCTACAATAGTTAAAAGGCCAAGTACCCGCAGAGAGGATACTGGTTCATGTAGAAGCAGATAAGATAAAAGTACTACCAGTACATAGCCCGAGGCAACCATGGGATAAGCTATGGAGAGTTGCACTTTAGCGATGGCAAAAATCCATACCACAGCGGATAGGGTATAAAGCAATAAGCCCGAAAGTATGGGGATGTTGGTAAAATACTTGAGCAGCAGGGGCAGAAAGCTTAGACCATTGGTGTTAACCTGTGAGGTCCCCATTTTCATCACAACCTGTCCGGCCGAACCTAGTATTATAGAGATAAAAACTAAGATATAGGGATGCATATGTTTCCTCCCTTAATATAAAAATAGGTGTTGATTAAGGCGTTAGGGGTGAGGGGGCGGTTTAAGCCAGTACTCCTCATCCTCCAAATTGGTTTTTCCCTTCCCTGCCTTTCATATGAACTAACGTAACCCATCTGTTATTTTATACACGGTTACGTCCTCCAGCCATGGTGGGTTTATAAAAGCCTCATGTAAATTCATCTATTTCTTTTAGAAAAACATCAAAATTACTACCAATAAAACTGTATAAAGCAACACCGTTATTAGAATAGGTTTATCCTGCAGTAGTATTTCATCCGGTTGATCACCTTTATTTTCAATATGAATTAAATATAGATATCGGAATATGCCGTATATAACCAGGGGGATAGTCCACATCAAATTCAGGGTACGACCTGAAGTAAAGGTAAACAGAGCATAGCTTATGATGGTAGCGGTAGTTACTATGCTATTCATTTCATCCAGCAGTTTGGTCGAATACGAGTCTAGAACTGCCCGATAATCACCTTCTGTACCCTCATCCTGCTCAACCAGGGTTAATTCATGGCGCCGTTTGCTAATGGCCAAAAATAAGGCTAGGAGCATGGTGCAAATAATAAACCAGGGGGTTATGGGAACATCGATTATATATGCGCCCCCTGCTGCCCGCAGCACAAAGCCGGTTGCAATCACCATCACATCTATAATTACAACATTTTTCAGATAAAAAGAATAGGCCACATTTAACACAAAGTAAATAGTCAGAATAAGCCCAAACCAGGTATTTAGATAATAACTGATCACCAGCGAAACTAGTAACAAAATACTGCCTGCGGTTACCGCTATAGCTGGAGGCAAGTTACCGGAAGCCATGGGACGGGAGTTTTTGACCGGGTGTTGTCGGTCCAGTTCCAGGTCTACTAGATCATTTAAGATATAAACAGCCCCGGAGACGAAGGAAAAAAGTATGAACCCGGCTAGTGCAGCATAAATCATGTTGATAGTTATATCGGGAATAGTAAATATAAGGGCAGCAAACACCAGCAGGTTCTTGGTCCATTGTTTGGGGCGAAGTTCTTTAATAAATAGTAAGATAATGTTCATTAGTTACTCCTTTAAACCCTCAGCAGTTTTTTGACCGAGTATAAACAAGCAAATAATAAAAAGAAAGAGCAGGGGATAATTATACCTGGCCTGGCCTTCGAAAACAAAGTAAATAGCCAGGAAGAAAGCGGTATTGAGGCTGGGGATAAGTATAGCATCACTAAGCCGCCGCCGGGTAAACAATCCCAGTAACAGGGACTTGATATTTAACAGCAGGTAAAGAATTCCGGCTGAACAAAGGAGGTAAACCAGGATATTAGCCGTGGCATAGAAAGTATTTAAATTACGCTGGAAACGAATGGGATTTTCCTCTTCATCTGCAGTTTCAGCCATCTCATTCATAGTCCAGGCCTCGATATCCCAGGCTCCGGAAAAAAAGGTCTGCTTAATACGTAATAAACCCAATCGAGCAAAGTCCCCGGGATTTTCCTTAATCCATTGTTTAGCGGCTGGTTTTAATACTTCATCTAAATGGGGAGCTAATTTTTCATTGCCTTGATTTTTCATTAGCTCCTCTTCAATTTGTTTTTTCAGGTGGGGAGATGCCGGGACTTCTTTTAGAGGCATCCAGGCACCGGTAACATTTGACTCGTTATTATTTACATATAGCACATAGCCGGAGTTATAGGATATAGGTATAAAACTTCCATACTTATTGAAGTTGCGCAAGGTCCAGGGGACAACTACCGCTGTCATCAATAGACTGGCAGTAAATACTAAGGCCAAAGTTTCTCGCCAATCCTTGTTTTTCAACCATATATAAAGGCCGGCTACCAGGGGGTAGGCTAGGAAAAAAGGTTTAGCCAGGGCCGCTATACCTATCATAATGCCTAGCAAGGGGTAGCGAACCCAGTTATTAAATGAGTATAGCTGGAGAAAAATAATCAGTGCCAAAAGAAAGGTAAAAAATACTTCTGTTCCTACCACGTTATTATAAGCAATAAAATTGGGGAGCAGAGCTACCAGAGTATAGGAGCCGTAAACCACTACTTTAGATGAACTTAGTTTGCTAAATATCAGGAATATGAGGGGTAGAGAGAAAATAGACAATATACAATTAAAAATTTTGGCCGTATGGACCAGATCATTACCCATGAATATATAAAACAGACCAAGAGCTGTTGGATAGCCCATACCCTGCCAGGCCACCGACTGCCCCCAGAGGCTATGTCCCTTATGATTATAAATATTGCTGGCGATTTCCTGGTAGGTGTTAAAATCAAACACCTGCATGGTGGGGATATGGTTAATAAACCAGAAACGAACATAAATAGCTACTCCGGTAATAGCCACTAAATATATCCATTGTAAATACAATTTATTTTTATCAGGCACTATTACAAATCTCCCCTGTCACCTTTTCACCACAGTTGGTTTTCTTATTATCACATGGGTGACAAAGAACCGTCCCCTGTCACCTTTTCACCACAGTTGGTTTTCTTATTATCACATGTAGGCATTATACCATTCATAACTGTTACAAAAAAGCGGGGGCAGCAGAATAAAGGATATACCAGTTAAGCATAATAAAACTAAAGTAATATTTGATGAGGTGATAAGTTTGAATAAAATTATAGCGGTAGAAAACAACCTGGCTCCAATCAAGGATTACCTGCTGGATCAAGGCTGTCAGGTTATAGACGTTGAGTCTGCAAAAAACACCCGGGTAGATGCCGTAGTAATTTCCGGCAGCAGCAAGGATTTATTAGGTATGCAGGATGTAGTAATTGACGCCCCGGTTATTGATGCTCGGGGTAAAACCCCGAATGAGGTATGGCATAATATAATGCGGTACTAAATAGCGGTTAGGGGTTACTGGTTTTCCCTAAATATCTGGTCGAACTCTTCATTTATGCGGATAAAAGTTGAAAGTACCTCAGGGTCAAAATATTCCGGTCTGGTTCTATTATCTCCTCGGGTAATTATTTCCGTAGCCCGATAGTGGGAAAAAGCAGGTTTGTACGGGCGACGACTTCTTAGGGCATCATATTGGTCGCAAATAGCCACTATTCTACCCTCTATAGGTATGTCTTGACCTGCAAGCCCCCGGGGATATCCTGAACCATCCATCTTTCGTGATGAGTTAAGGAAATAGACTCCACCATTTGTAGCTCTTTAAATTTGGAATTAGCCAGGATACCGGCACCAGTTACGGTATGAGTCTTCATAATCTCAAATTCTTCCTGACTCAAGGGCCCTGGTTTTAATAGTATTTGATCCCAGATACCGATTTTGCCGATATCATGTAAGGGTGCAGCAAAGGCCATAGACTGGACAAAATCATGGTCCATACCTAGCTCCCGGGATAGGAATGGTGCGTATATACCCAGGCGTTTATTATGCATACCACTATCCTTATCTCGTAACTCGGCTGCGGCTGATAAACGGTGTACCATCTCAATGGTCAGATCGTTAACTGTTTCAAGGGCTGTAGAAAGTTCTATGGTACGCAGGGCCACGGTGGCCTCCAATTTATGTTTGTATTCCTCCTCCAGGCGGCTGATACGCGCTAGTTTTACTGCCTTTTCAATTACGGTCAAAAAAAGGCTCAAATCCAGGGGTTTGAGCACGAAATGTTCTACTCCCAGATTAATCAGTTCCAGCAGATACCTGGCTTCATCATGGGCAGATATTACAATGATAATCTGCTGAGGATTTTTCTTTTTGATCTCCTGAACCATTTTAACACCGTTCATAACTGGCATATTAATGTCCGTAATAATAAAGTCATAGCTGCTATTACTAAACATCTCCAAGCCTTCGAATCCATTTTTTGCTGTATGTACAACTGCAAAAAAACTATTCAGTAACCTGGCTGTATTCTGGCGTAGTTCCAGGTCATCTTCCACATATAAAACCCTTATACCCTGGGCAGCTTCTTTTAATTCTTTGGGGTTTATCATAGTAATTGCCTCTAAACAAGCGGAAGCTTGATGGTGAAACAGGCTCCCTCCTCTGTATTACGGGCCCATAACTGTCCCCGGCAGTGTTCCTGGACAATTGTTCTGGATATATACAATCCCAGTCCGGTTCCTATTCCTGGTCCCTTGGTAGAAAAATAGGGGTCAAATATCTTGTCTATTATATCTTCAGGTATTCCACCAGCATTATCGTAAACTTTAACTTCCACATAATCATTAGTTTCAATACCCAGGATGGTAACCTGGGGTTTTACTACCCCTTTATCTACAAAAGCATCGGAGGCATTTTTGATAAGGTTAAGAAATACCTGCATTAGCTCATTGGGATAAGTTAAAATCGGAGTGGAAAAGGAGTATTCTTTGACTAATGCTATATTTTTATACTCCAATGATTTACCGATAATGTTTAAAGTATCTTCAATAACCTGGTTCATTACCACCATATCCTTTGGATTATCCCGCTTAAAGAAATGGCGGAAGTCGTTTATGGTATTGGATAAATACTGGGCGTGAGCATTTATATCATTTAATAATTCGTTAAACAGGTTTTTATCAAACATATCTAAATCCAGGTATACCTGCAAATTACCCGCCAGAGTGCTAATGGATGAAAGCGGTTGGCGCCACTGGTGGGCTATCATCCCTATCATTTCACCCATGGCGGCTAGCTTGGAATTTTGCACCAGCAGTTGTTCCTGCTGTTTACGTTCATTAAACTCATTTTGCAATTGTTCATTAAGCTGGGCCAGTTCCTCTACCATTTCATTGAGGATATTCTGCTCCCATCGCAGTTCTTTCTCTTGATATAGGTGGCAGTTTTCCCCTTTATTAAGGCCATTAAATATAGCAATAGCCATATGATAACAAGAATTGTAACCACAAGCAGCACAATTTCTAAAATCTTTGGCATCAGTTTTGTGCATGGCATGATAAATTTTGTGTAGTCGAGTTTCGCTGGGCATTCTTAAGGTGTTATTGGCAGACAGATTCTTATACGAGTGGTAGGAAAAATCGTGTTGTTTAATTACATCCTGTAAGAAATTTTTTAATTGTTGACGCCCGGTCTCATTTCCCCGACTCTCTTCCGAACGAAGCGTTACAGCCCGCTCAATTTGATCCAGGGAGCGGCGATGGTTAATACAACCGGGACCCATATTACAACCTTTTTCACAGCTTAAGATATCGACTATGACAGGTAGATTAGAGTCTTTTTTAAAAATTGTCATTTGCAGTTCGGGCAGGTACTTTTCGTAGACCAGAGGACCTTCAACTTTTCTTATCTCACTTGCCGGGGTTTCAGGATAGTTAAACCGGTAACACTCACCCAATCCCCCGGGGCTGGAAAAATTGGTTGCTATCCCGGCAGGAACCTGGTTATCAAAATTACCATCTTCCAAGTCATTCAGTATAATATTATTGTCCTTAAATATTTTCTTTATAGATTGGTAGATTACATTATACTGCACCACCTGACTATCCTTAAATTCACGTCGCTTGGCCAGACAGGGTGAGATGAACACTAATTCACTATCCGGGTGCAGTGATTTAACGTAAACTGCAGTATTATGAACCGGGCTACCGCTAGGTGCCAGGTATTTTAACAGGCCGGGTTGATAAATTTCAATGTATTTGACAATAGCCGGACAAGGCTGGGCTATAAGCGGTAGTTTAGCCTGTCCGGAGGCAATCAGTTCATGATAAGAGGCGACCGTAATTTCTGCACCCAGGGAAACGTCATACACGGCTTTAATTCCTAGCATTTTGAGAGCAGTAATCAGTTTTTTTAGGGGAAAATTACTCTGTGCTGATGGTGCTACCAGGGCTATCATTTCCTGTTCCGGTAGCCGGGCCATAAATTCGACTGCATCATCGATAGGGAAGCGGGCACTCTTCTCTACAATACCACCATGGCTTTTAATACAGGCCTCAATACAGCGACCACAACCTATACATAGCTGGTTGTTAAATTTAACTACATTACCACTGCCATCACTGCATACCTTTACCGGGCAAACTGCTATGCACTGGTGGCAGTTGATACAGTTTTCCTCCTTGATACCGATTACCTCTATTAAGTTCTCCATACTTCCCAAGGAATTCATAAAAGTATATACTTTTTGCCTTACAGAATAAAGCAGGAAACCCTAGCATACCTGATAACTGTAGACCAGGTTATTCCCTCCATACTACCAGTTTAAACAATGAGAGAGATTAGCGCTGGCATGCTAAGTCTCCATGAATGCCAAATTCCCCCCTTTTTAAACATCGTTTACGCTCATTCATGATTTAATGATAAGTTTCAACATCATTCCGTAAATATCCTTTTTTGTATATGGTATAATTTTCACATTTTGTATAAGGAATAAAAAAGACAGGTTTCTACTTACCTGCAGTAAAAACCTGCCTCCAAACTCCTCGCTCCTAACCCCTTGCTATTTTTAACGGGCCATAAGCACCTTGCTTAAAAAGGCCCGGGTTCTTTCATGGTGGGGGTTTACGATAACTTCTTCGGCAGTTCCTTC
>CAZAZH010000038.1:0-16723 GCA_964489585.1 uncultured Syntrophomonas sp. | reverse complement strand
CATTTCTCCCGCACTTATAGCCTTGCTGTTCTGTTTTATCAAGATCTCGCAGCCCTCTTTTCGTGGGCGCAAAACATATATTATCATGCCGATTTTGCTATGTCAAGCATTCTACATTATTTTTTCGAATTGGGGTATAAAGAATGACGTGGCATTTTTAAAAAGTCATAACAGCAGTAATTCTGGGTTTATTCTTGCAACATTAAAGGATAGAGTGATTCTTTGTTTCCGCTGAAGTTAAGGTAAGTTTTTGGCACTTCACCAACAATAATTGTCTCCGCCAGGGGAATTACGGTTGATACATGAATATTTTCATCCATATAAGGAACTGCTATTTTAATATTACTATCAATTTTAAAGTATATAAGATGCCTGGTTTGATTAACTCCGGCCTGGTCGAATTTATTTAAAACATTTACCTTAACTTCGCCAGCCGGTAGTATTTTCACTTTAATTTTAGGTCCATAACCAGCTATAAATGAAAGGCCCAACAACTGCCCAGACGGTATGATTATGCTGTCTTCTCGCATATTGGCGGTTACATCACTTATTTCAATAACGGTCCGGGTCATTATTTTATTTAACATTATAGTATTAGGTTGAATCATTACTATCCTACCCTGATCGTCTTTATGAACAGCAACCAGGTCCTGGTATTCTATGTCATTAACCACCCTTTCGTTGACAATACGATTTATGGCTGCAGTTTCACTTAGCTGCGCTTTGGATCTGGCTAGTTGCAGAACACTGGATTTGATTTTTACATCTATTATTATTGAAATTATAAGAACGGCTACTATGATAATTATGAACCAACGTTTTTGACGCCTGCTCATCTCATCCCCTCCGTATAAAAATATATGAGAAGTGTATCTATTTGGTGCATATATATAATTGGTTGGAATTAAGAAATGAGAATTCGCCCTCCGGGGGTCAGCAGTCGGCCGGGCAGACACTCGGGTCTGCCCCTACAAAAGTATAAAAAAGAATCCGCAGAAATCCGCGTCTATTAATAAAAAGGGATAGGGCAAAAACATGTCACCCTATCCCTCATATTTAATTTTTGTGTTTTGCATAATTAACTTTTTTTCAAAATTAGTAAGTTATTTTAGGGGTGTCATCCTGAGGCAAAGCCGAAGGATCTTAAAGATTCTTCGCTAACGCTTAGAATGACATTTTAGATTTTTTCGTTATGCAAAACCCTCAATTTAGATGTTTTAGCCAATCATATTAAACACTTTTTGAGCCTGTTCCAGAGTTTGGTCAATGTCTGCTTCAGTATGGGCTGTCGATAACAGAACTGATTCAAATTGACTGGGCCCCAGGTAAATGCCGCCTTCCAGCATGCCTCGGTGATATCTGGCAAACTGTTTTACATCTGACGTACAGGCACTGGCAAAATCCTTGACTGGAACGTCAGTAAAAAACATAGAAAACATCGCTCCGATAACATTAACCGAAACTGGTACTCCGGCGTCTGCAGCTATCTGCTGTAACCCCTGGGCCAAACGGCTCGTTTTAGCGGTTAAAGCCTCATATGTTCCCGGTGACTGGAGTATTTTTAAGGTTGCTAATCCGGCGTTCATGGCTAAAGGATTACCGGAAAGGGTTCCTGCTTGATAAACCGGACCACTGGGAGCAATTTGTTCCATGAAACGGCGTTTTCCGCCATAAGCCCCCACGGGAAGTCCCCCACCAATAATTTTACCCAAACAGGTTAAGTCAGGATCAATCCCGAAATGAGCCTGGGCTCCGCCATAACCGACTCTGAATCCGGTTATTACTTCGTCAAAAATTAGTAGTGCTCCATATTCCTCGGTTAAACGTCGAACTCCCTGTAAAAACCCTTCTTCGGGCAAAACCACACCCATATTTCCTGCTACTGGTTCAAGAATTACACAGGCGATGTCTTCCCCATCACGTTCGAAAATTTCTCTTAAACCTTCTAAATCATTAAAACGGGCGGAAATAGTGGTGGCCGCAATCTGTTTGGGAACACCGGGGGAGTCAGGAACTCCCAGAGTCAGTGCTCCGCTCCCGGCTTTAATCAGTAGTTGATCGGAGTGCCCATGATAACAGCCCTCAAATTTTACAATTTTAGTCCTGCCGGTGACTCCGCGGGCTAAACGCAGAGCACTCATGGTAGCTTCAGTTCCAGAGTTAACCATACGGATCATATCCATGGAAGGATAGGCCTTAAGGATTTCTTCAGCCACGGTTATTTCTACTTCTGTAGGCGCACCATAACTCGTTCCTTGCTCGGCTGCTCGCTTAATGGCCGCAACTACTTCGGGATGGGCGTGGCCTACAATGAGTGGGCCCCAGGAACCAACGAAATCCAGAAAACGGTTACCATCAATATCCCAAATATAGGCACCTTCACCTTTATTAATAAATAGTGGGTTGCCCCCAACCGAGCCAAAGGCTCTTACCGGTGAGTTTACTCCGCCAGGGATTACTTTTTGGGCCCGGGCAAAAGCTTGCCGGCTTTTTTCGTCTACCAAAGGCAAATTAATGCCTCCTCTCTAGTTAGTTTTGCTTATTATTTATTAAGCCAACGTGCAACATCTAACGCATGATAGGTAATTAATAAATCTGCGCCGGCACGTTTCATCCCCACCAGAGCTTCCATAACAATACGTTCCTCATCAATCCATCCGTTTGCGGCAGCTGCTTTTACCATGGCATACTCCCCGCTGACGTTATATACGGCAACCGGAACCTTAAACTCCTGTTTGGTACGATAGATAATATCTCCATAAGACAGGCCTGGCTTTACCAGGATAAGGTCTGCGCCCTCTTCGAGGTCCAGGCGTATTTCCAGCATAGCTTCGTTGCCATTGGGTGGGTCCATTTGATAAGTTTTGCGGTCTCCAAATTGGGGAGCTGATCCTGCGGCTTCGCGGAATGGACCATAAAATCCAGAGGCATACTTGGCTGCATAGGACATAATCGGAATATGGGCAAAGCCTTCCTGATCCAGCCTCTCTCTTATGGCACCGACACGCCCATCCATCATATCGGAAGGAGCCACCATATCTGCTCCCGCCTGAGCATGGGTAACTGCTGTGTGGGCGAGTAAATCCAGGGTAGGATCATTCAATATTTCCCCATTATTAATCAAACCACAATGTCCGTGGTCGGTATATTCGCACAGGCATATATCAGTAATAACGTAGAGTTCCGGGTAATGTTTTTTGGCCAGGCGCACTGCCTGCTGGACAATTCCATTTTCGTCATAAGCCCCTGACCCTACACTATCCTTGCTCTCTGGAATTCCAAAAAGCAAAATTGATGGGACACCTAATTCAACAACCTCTTGCAATGCCAGAACAAACTCGTCCAGGGAAAAGTTATAAACGCCGGGCATGGAAGAAACGGCTATTTTTTGTTTCTCTCCGGGCATAACAAACATGGGATAAATCAAATCTTCAACCCTTACATGGTTTTCCCGCACCATTTTACGGATGGTTTCATTGGCCCGTAACCGGCGCGGACGTTTCTTAATTTCCATCATATTTGCCTCCTTTTAAACCTTTAAATCATGCAAGTAAGAACTGTCCCCACTTGCCCTTTTGCTCTACAGGAAAAATACTAACAAGTATATTGTACTAATAACTATCGATACTAGCATCAGCGGAAATGCTATTTTCATATATCCCAAAATGTAATCAGATAACCTTCACGGGCGGGTAATACCAACTATGATCATCATACCAGCTAAATAATCCGGTGGTATTACCTACAAACCATACCTGCCAGTCCACTTTAATTCCCTCTTTCATTAGATTGTTCAGGAGTTGGTTATTTATGCTTTAGAAACTATACCGTCCTTTTTAATTTGTGTATTATTAATGGCATTTAAATATTTTACTCTCATTAAAGTATTCCCTGCAAACGATATGAACCTTTAAATTGTAAATGAACCATCCTTTTTTGAAAATAAAGTTGATATGTTAAACTGTTGATGGGAAAATAACGGAGAGGTAGCAATGGAATAGGTATAACGCAACCCCAGTTCCCATTTTCATACGTAGTTTGAGCGTATTTCAGGTAGATATATCGGGTTTATTGAGATAGGAGTTGAGTGGTAGTGGAAGAAATACGGGTACGGTTTGCCCCCAGTCCAACTGGTAGTCTACATATTGGTGGAGCGCGGACTGCTCTTTTTAACTGGTTGTTTGCCCGTAAATATAACGGAGTATTTGTTCTCCGTCTCGAAGATACGGATTTATTGCGTTCCACTGAAGAGTCCTCACAGGGTATCGTTGAGGGTTTGCAGTGGTTGGGGTTGGATTGGGACGAGGGGCCGCATAGGGACGGAGCTTTTGGACCCTACCGTCAGAGTGAACGTCTTCCTATTTATCGTAAATACCTGGATAAATTAATAGCTAATGGCCAGGCTTATTATTGTTTTTGCGGCAGTGAGGATTTGCAGCAGGAAAAGGAAGCGGCCCGCAACCAGAAGCGCGATTATAAATATAACGGACGCTGCAAACACCTTTCTCCGAAAGAGGTAGAGGAACGCATAAAACAAGGTTTACACCCGGTTATACGGATTAAAGCTCCCGAAAGCGGAACTACCGTGGTACATGATTTAATCCGGGGTGATGTAGAATTTAGCAATGCTCTGCTGGATGATTTTATTATTGCTAAATCTGATGGCTGGCCTACTTATAACTTCGCCGTAGTAGTGGATGATGCCAGTATGAAGATTACCCATGTTATTAGGGCAGAAGAACATTTGTCCAATACCCCCAAACAATTATTAATATATGAAGCACTGGGACTGAACCCGCCAAAGTTTGCCCATGCCTCCATGATTCTGGCTCCGGACCGGAGCAAGTTGTCCAAACGCCATGGGGCTACGTCGGTACAGGAATTCAGGGATGAAGGATATTTGCCAGAAGCTCTGTTAAATTACCTGGCCTTGCTGGGCTGGTCCAGTGGTGAGGACCAAGATTTGTGGACTCTGGAGGAGCTGGTACAGGGATTCAGTTTGAATGGTATATCGCGCTCTCCGGCTATTTATGATATTGAAAAACTGACCTGGATGAATGGATATTATCTGGGTAATATCTCTTCTGAACGACTGCTAAACCTAATCAAAGATCAGGATCAGATAAAAAAATATTTATCAGAATATCCACGCGAATACCTGTTTCAGGTGCTGGACCTGGTTGGTAATAGAGTTAAAACTTTAAATGAAATTCCGGCATCATTGCAGTATTTTTGTGAAGATGTTGATAGTTATGATGTTAAAAGTGTAGCCAAGCATTTTAAAAAAGCCAATGCCGTAGATATTCTAAATACAGTAATAGATATAGTAGAAAAAGCTCCTCAATTTGAAGCATCTACAATCGAGGATTTACTGCGCGAGCAGGCGGAAATTATGCAGCTTAAAGCGGCTGAACTTATCCACCCAACCCGCCTGGCCTTAAGCGGACGCACCAATACACCCGGGCTTTTTGAAGTGATGGAGATTTTGGGCCGGGAGAAATGTTTGCAGAGATTGAAAAAAGCGGTGGCGTATGTTAAGTCTTCAGACGTCGGACGTCGTCAGACGTAAGGGCAAACATGGGGACTGTACCTCCTGTTTCGCCAGGAACTAAAGAAAACAGAGGGACTATCCCCGTGTTTGCCCCGCTGAGCACCACAGTAACGGACGTGGAACATCATAGGTCGGATGTCGGAATTTGATTTGTAGGGGCAGACCATAACGGAAGTCGGACGTCGGAAGTCGGAACTTGAATTGTAGGGGCGAACCCGTGTGTTCGCCCAGGGTCGCCATCTTTGTATGCGCGAGGATTAAAGCCCCCAGAGTTCAGTAGTAAGCCCCACTGGGAAGGATTAATGCTATTTACTGAATAATGATATTTTGTTTAGTAAAAACTATAGCCAACCAAAATTTTAGGGGCCTTAATGGGCGAATAACCTTTGACATTACCCGTACCCTGTATTATAATAATTTTCGCACGGGGTAATTTGCCCTTAGCACTGCCGGTTGGTGTAACGGTAGCACGACTGACTCTGGATCAGTTCGTCAGGGTTCGAATCCTTGACCGGCAGCCATGTTTTTGGCCCCATCGTCTAGAGGCCTAGGATGCCGCCCTCTCACGGCGGAGACAGGGGTTCGACTCCCCTTGGGGCTACCATGCAAAACTACCACTCAATCAGAGTGGTTTTTTGTTTTTCTGAACATATGGTCTTTTCAAACCTTTTTTTAACTACTGTAGTAATACCAGAGTAACTTGCTCATACTTCATTACCTATATGATTAAATCACCTTTTGGGTGACCAAAAAGTAACCACCTCAGCTATTAATGTATAAACTAAAGCAAGCCTTTTTTCAAAAGGTAAAACGAAGGAAGGTGGGACTGTGGTAGTTATCAGGTATAAATCCGGTTTAAGGTTGAGCCAGCATCCTTTACCAGAGATGAATACAGCTAGAGCCATACCAAGCATAAGTACCAGCGGTATTAAAATTCGTTCTGGAAAAAATGAAATAATGCTGGACAAGAAAAGGTTGAATCGAATCCGGGAGCGCCAGCAGTTAGAGGCTATGGTCAGGTCAGTTGACGAAATTGCCCCCCGGATATTAAGAGCACTTAGAGACAAACGCGGATTTTCCGTTATTCGCCTGGGTGATGCTGAAATTCTTACCCTGGCTCAAGATACGGTATTTCCAACCCGGGTTAACGTACCGGCCTGGGGAGATTTAATGGCTGAATTGTGCCATGATCCGGCATTAGGAAAAGGAGATAATAACGAAGTGGTACGCTGGCGGGATTTTATGTCTATGTCCGGTATTCACTATCCAGATTTAGATGCCCGTGACCTTTTGCTCCAGGCGGTAAAAACAGCAGATGTTGTTGGTATACCGGTAGGAAATCGCCCGGGACGTTCCCGTGCTCACCTGAAAATATTGGAAGGCTTTCAAACCGTTTTACTGGAAATTTTTAAGACATTAAATTTAAATTATAGCAATATGCAATTGGCTGATTCGGCCCTGCATTATCTGCTTTTTAGTACGGGGTGGTTGCATAAAATTCTTTTCCCCGGTAACTATCCGGAAATATGTCAGAAGTATTCCTTTTCTCCCGGTTATAAACCTGAAGTACTATTGGTAGGAAACAGAGCCAAAGAATTAGCAGATGTTATGATACTACATGGAGTCCGCATATGTGGAGTTATTAAACCAGTTGATATGGGCAATGTTAACGAAACCATGACCGCCATCTCCAATTACTCTTTTGATATTGCTCTAATTGGGGCTGGAGTAGCGGCCAAAATATTATGTTCGTCTACCGCCGCCAGAATGAATCGGGTAGCTATAGATGCCGGGCATTTGTTTGATTTACTAGTTGATAATTATCGTCATCTTAAATACCAGGTAGCCCGTATCCCCTACGAAGAGATGTTATAGGATTAACTTGCTGCTATCAATTACAAGATGTACAATAGGAAATACGTGTATAATCGAAGAAATCTAAGCAACTGGAGTGATAACAATGCGAACCCTGGTAGCTACAGCCCTGGCCAATGCCAAGGGTAAAGATGTTTACTGTGCGGCTAGAAAAGTAACCGATCAGCAGATATCAACTATTCGTAATACCAACAGGCAGCAGTTGGAGGAAATGGGCTTTACCTTTATCAAATTACTTTCCCTGGATTATCCTGATGTTAGGGGTTACGCTATTTTCTTTGAAGGCCACCTGGACGAAATGGCCCGGGTGTTGAAGATTATTGAAAAAGGGCACTAAAAAACCCGGGATGCTTTACCCGGGTTTTCCTCTATTTTAGGAGTATTTTAATAAACTTCCTCTTACCTACCTGTATAACCATTTCATCTTCTACTGCAACATTTTCATCTTTATATTTTTCTCCGTTTAGTTTAACTGCACCCTGTTTTATCATCCGCCGACCGTCACTGGTGGAATCCACCATACCCTGTTCCTGCAGGAATTTGGGTAACCATATTTCTTTTTCGGTCACCACAGCTTCGGGGATATCTTCCGGTATATCACCCTTGGAAAATACTAATAGAAATCTCTCCTGAGCCTTTTGGGCTTCTTCTTCGTTGTGATAGATAGTTATGATTTCCCGAGCCAGGCGCATTTTGACATCCCGCGGGTTTAATGCTCCGGTTTGCATGCCTTTTTCCATCTTATCTATTTCTGCCTGCTCTACCCGGGTTACCAATTCAAAATAGCGGATAATCAACTCGTCGGGAATAGACATAGTTTTGCCAAACATCTCATAAGCGTCTTCATTGACGCCTATATAGTTACCCAGGCTTTTGCTCATCTTCTGGACTCCGTCAGTACCCTCAAGAATAGGCATAGTAAGAGCTACCTGCGGCTCCTGGCCATATTCTTTTTGCAAATTCCTTCCTACCAGCAGGTTAAACTTCTGGTCAGTACCTCCCAGTTCCACATCTGCTTTTAAGGCTACTGAATCGTACCCCTGCATTAATGGATACATGAATTCATGTATTCCAATAGGTAGACCCTCTTTGTAGCGTTTATCAAAATCGTCTCTTTCTAACATACGGGCTACGGTATATTTCCCGGCCAGATTGAGCACATCTACCAGGTTCAGGGGCATTAACCACTCACTATTAAAATGGATTATAGTCTTGTCCGCATCCAGGACTTTAAAAATCTGTTCTTTATAAGTAGCAGCATTAGCCTCTACCTCTTCTTCGCTTAATTGTTTGCGAGTCTCGGATTTACCACTGGGGTCGCCAATGCGTCCAGTAAAATCGCCGATAATAAGATGTACTTCATGACCTAAATCCTGAAATTGGCGTAATTTGTTAAGTACTACGGTATGGCCTAGATGAATATCGGGAGCAGTAGGATCCAATCCTAGTTTTACCCTTAAGGGGCGCTTTTCCTTAATTGATTGGCTCAGCTTCTGCCCAAGTTCATCTTCCGGTATTATTTCAGCTACTCCACGGCGGATAAGCTGCATCTGCTCTTTTACCTTTGTATCCACGTTTTTACCCAATTGATAACCTCCTTGCTTAAAAAATAATAGCACATGCTTGAAAGTGTATGCAATAATTAGAGCTATAAAGGCATATATACTATTGAAACAACAGTAAGCAGGAGAATGATGCAGCTATGTCAAATAATCTAGTGATAATTTATCCAGGAGGCTATGTTTTTATATGGTAACGGATAAAACAAATTCTAAAAAAACTAAAAATGCTAAGAAAGTTATCCTTTATGTACTGTTAGCGCTTCTTTTTATATTTGCAGGTACTGCTATGGGCGCGGTTATTTATGCTGCCAGCAATCTACCTGCCTGGGATCCGCAGCAACTGTCCGGGGCTAAAACAACCCTGCTTTATGATGACCAGGGACAAGTAGTAGCCAGACTTCATGCTGAGGAAAACCGCACTGAAGTCAAATTAGACAAAGTACCCCGGGATCTCGTTAATGCCTTTGTTGCCACGGAAGACAAGGACTTTTACCACCACCACGGGATCAATGTTAAAGGTATCGCCCGGGCTACTTTATATAATATTCAGTCCAGGGATTTAACTGGTCAGGGTGCCAGTACCATAACTCAGCAACTGGCTCGCAATGCCTTTCTCTCTTTTGATAAACGTTGGGAACGTAAATTAAAGGAAATAATTATTGCTTTTAAACTAGAATCGGCATACTCCAAGGATGAAATTCTATGCATGTATCTTAATAAGATTAATTTCGGTGCGGGAGCTTATGGAGTACAGGCCGCCGCCAATACCTATTTTGGCAAGGACGTAAGCCAATTAAGCCTGGCAGAATCGGCCTTGCTGGCAGGTTTACCGCAGAGTCCCAACGCTTATAATCCATTTCAGTTTTATGATCGGGCCAAAGCACGGCAGAGTATTGTTTTAAACAATATGGTTAACTGCGGGTACATTGATTTTGCAGAAGCCCAGGCTGCAAGTGAAGCTGAACTAGTATTTAAAAGAGCCAACAACGAAAACACACGCTATGGCTATTATATTGATTCGGTCATAGATGAGGCCATAGACATACTGGCCAGTAAAAAACTTAGTTCTGATCCTAATAATGCTGTTTACCGTGGAGGGTTGAGAATATATACTTCTATGGATTCAAGCGTGCAGCAATATGCTGAAGAATTGTATTCCAATCCCAAAAACTTCCCCCAGGAGAGTAAAGGTGGAAATGTAGTTCAATCAGCCATAGCAGTAATTGATCAGCACAGTGGTGAAATAAAAACCGTTATAGGTGGACGCAATTATGAACGCAAACGTGGTTTCAACCGGGCTACCAGTGCATTTCGGCAACCCGGGTCAGCAATTAAACCCCTAACAGTTTATTCTCCAGCACTGGAAAATGGTTATATGCCCTATTATGTTCTCAATGATGCACCTATTTCCTTTAAAACAGGTAACACGGTATGGACTCCCAGGAACTATGATGGCAAGCACCGGGGACCTATCACCATGCGAACAGCGGTACAGTGGTCAGTTAATATTTATGCAATACAGATGTTGGACCAAGTGGGAGTTCGGAAAAGTTTTGATTTTGGCCGTACCCTGGGACTACCGCTGGTGGATTCGCCCGGCACCAATGACCTCAGCCTGGCTCCCCTGTCTTTGGGGGGACTAACTCGAGGTATTACCCCGTTGCAAATGGCAGGAGCTTATGCTTCCATTGCCAATGGAGGTGTATACTGCAAACCACATTTTATTACCAAAATTGTAGATTCGCAGGGTATAGAGATTTATAACTATAAACCACAAAATAAAAGGGTAATGAGCGAAGAATCTGCATGGATTATGGGAGATATGTTGCAAACGGTATGTAACAGCGGATCTGGTACCAGAGCCCGGGTGCCTGGTATACCTACAGCAGGTAAAACTGGAACTACTGAGAAACATAATGATTCCTGGTTTTGTGGTTATACTCCTGGGTTCACGGCTGCAGTATGGATGGGTTATGATAGTGAGCATTCTATGAGCGGTGAATTTGGCGGTAATCACCCGGCAAGTTTGTTCAGTTCAGTGCTGCAAAGAGCCCATAAGGATTATAAGGTGGCAGCGCCTAAAATGCCCGCCGGGGTAGTCAAGATTTCGGTCTGTTCTGTATCCGGTAAACGTCCCTCCACTAAATGCCCTGAGGAGGTTATTGTATCCGATTATTGCAGCAAGAGTTTTGTGCCCAAGGAAACCTGCGACCAGTTACATGAAATTATATATATCTGCCCAGAATCGGGTAAATTAGCCGGAAAGTATTGTCCCAACCCGCAGCCTTTATACTCCTTTTCACCAGGTAATGATGAGGAAGATCGTCCCAAAATGCCAACGGAAAAATGTGATATTCATGTTCATGCCCCATTAATAGATATTAACCGCAATAGTTATAATCCATCCTCCGGTGGTCAGGTATATATTTGTACCGATCCCCGCAACGGAGGGGAAATACGCCGGGCTATATTCTCCAATCCCTTGCAGGGTGGAGGCTGTCCCGACCATTATATACAAAAGATTGAGTTACCGGCAGGAGCTAATATTACTGATTGCACACTGCCCGATCATCAATTAAAAAGTAAAAAGCCCCGGGAAGTAATCGAAGACTTCCTGGAGCACTAAAATAGTGAGGCGTAAGGCGTGAGGGATAAGTGCCGACCTGACTCCTTACCCCTGTCTCCTTACTTCAACTGTATCACCGTTACTCCGAACCCGCCTTCTTCCCGCAAACCGTCCCGGAAATTTACAACATAATGGTGATCCTTTAAATAACTGCGAACTGCTTTCCTGAGCGCTCCTGTCCCTTTACCATGTATTACCCGGACTGAATCCAGGCCTGCCAGATTGGCATCTTCCAGATAGCGGTCAACAATTAGCAAGGCATCCTCAGCCAATAACCCCCGGACGTCAATCTCTTTGCTTATATTTTGGGCCTTGTCCAGATAAGTCTGGTGGCGCCATTTTATCTTCTGTTCTTCCGGCGAATGGGTTTTGCTTACCTGTGCTTGTTTTACATTTAGCTTCAAAATACCCACCTGAACCATCAATTCACCCTGGTTATTAGGACCTTCCAGCACATAACCTTTCTGGTCGATACTTTTTACATACACATAATCTCCGGGCCTTATTTCATCTTCATTAGCTGTATCATGGTTCCGCTCAATTACCGATTCTCGTTCCAACTTCTTTATTTTCTGGCGTTTCTTTTCAATCTCATGCCACTTGGGGGGATTTTCCTTATCCTTTAATATATCCTTCAATTCCTGGATCGCCTGGGTACCTTCATCTTTAATCTGGCGCAGGTAGTCTCGGGCCTCCTGTTGGGTCTGGGCCAGAACCTCCTCCTGTTCCTCCCGGTATCTGAGCCTTTCCATCTCCAGATTTTGCTTTTGTTCCAACAGTTGGGTACGCAGGGCTTCGTTTTCCCGCAAGGAATCCTCATACTGCTGGCGACTCTCTTTCAACTGGCGTATCATGTTACCCAGTTCCATTTCACTATGCGGTACCAGTTTTTGTGCCCTTTTCACCAGGTCCTTATTAAGCCCCAGCCGGGCTGCTATTTGAAAAGCATTACTCTGCCCCGGCATACCAATAGTCAGCTCATAAGTCGGCCTAAGATTAACCGGATCAAATTCTACACTGGCATTTTCTACCCGCTCGTTCTGGTAAGCATATTTCTTCAATTCACTCTGATGAGTAGTAACTATCGCCCGGGCTTTTTTATTTTTTAGTTCTTCCATAATCACCTGGGCCAGGGCTGCCCCTTCCACCGGGTCAGTACCAGCACCTAATTCGTCCAGTAACACCAGGGAATGTTCATCTACCTGTTTTAAAATATTTACAATATTCTTCATGTGAGAGGAAAAGGTACTCAGTGATTGTTCTATGCTTTGCTCATCACCGATGTCCACAAAAATAGACGGATAAATCGCAATTATACTATTCTCCCGGGCTGGAATAAACATCCCGCTCATAGCCATCAGGGTTAAGAGGCCAACGGTTTTCAATGCCACCGTTTTCCCGCCGGTGTTAGGGCCGGTTATGACCAGGATATCAAAAGCTTTGCCCAGTTCTATGTTAACCGGAACTGCCGTTTCCCCCAGCAAAGGGTGGCGGCCGCGATTTATGTCAATTATGCCCCGAGAGTTAATCAGGGGCCGGAAAGCGTTCATTTTATAAGCTATACGAGCACGGGCCAAAATGTAATCCAGTTCACACAAGATTCGCATGTTGCTGGTCAGTTCATCGCTAAACTCGGCAACAGCGCGGGTAAGGTCACGCAAAATTCTTTCAATCTCCCGTTTTTCTTCCATCTGCAGGCTACGAATACGATTATTGTGTTCCACTACCGCCAGTGGTTCAATAAAAACGGTAGCTCCGCTGGCTGATTCGTCGTGGATAATACCTCGTACCTCATAGCGATGCTCTTGCCTGACCGGGACTACATAGCGCCCATCTCTTTCAGTTACAATAGTATCCTGTAATAGTTTCTGGTTATTACCGGAACGAATAAAATCCTGCAAGTATTCCCGGATGCGGTTACGGCTGGTATTAATCTGCTTTCTTATATCTTTTAGGGCAGGAGAGGCATCGTCTTTAAGCTCACCTTCCTCGCTAATCGCTTTACGTAACCCTTTTTCCAAATCCGGGTTATGCTGTAGACCTTGCAGCAAGGTATGTAGGCGCGGATATTTTTCTTTGCCGGCATATTGAATGGCCATACGAGCAGCATATAAGGAGCGCAGGACATCATGTAACTCGGGTGGGTACAGCAATCCATCAGCCCTGGCTTTGGCTAGATGAGAATCCAGTAGCTGTAATCCGGACAGAAAACCAGTTTCTCCGAAACGTAAGGCTTCCATAGCTTCTCCGGTTTCATCCAACCAGCGCTTAACCTCCTGCTCGTGCTCGGATGGTTTCCGGCTCAAAGCTATATTTCTCCCACCCTCAAAACTGCACTGTCCTGCCACCTGCTCCTGTATTTTGTTGAATTCTAATTTTATTAAGCTGTTGTTATCCATTACATAAACCCCGTTTAAACTATTAATCATGTTGACCCAGGCTTTTTTCCAGGGATTCGACTTTACGGCAGATTAAATCAAGCCTCTCTTCAATTTTACCTAAAGCCTCTTCCAGAATAAAACCCTGATCCTGAATCGACTCCTGCTCCTGACGAGCAAAAAATTCACCCCGAGATAATTCCGCAATAGTAAGAATCTCATTTCTTTTTACCGATTTTAATCCCAAATCACGCCGGGTAACCGGTTCATCTTCTTCTCGTAATATCACACTGAACTTGCCGCAGGATTCAAGAATACCCTTATCAACTTCATCAATATCGCGAATACCTTGTTTACGCAATTCCTGTAACAAATCATCTACATTAAACTTTTCCTGGGCCAGATTCTTCTTAATAATGCGACCCTGGTCGATTAATAACACTGGTTTACCGGTAATCAAATCGGAAAGGGTATGGTTTTTCAGTGATGCATAACCCATTAAATATTCTAGCACAGCCAGAGTTAATAGTATTATAATTCCTTCATAAAATGGTATTTGTTTATCCAGGGCAATAGATACCACAGTATGTCCTACCCCGGTCATGACCACAAAATCAAAAGGCCCTAGCTCACCCAGGGCCCGTTTCCCCAGCAACCGCACCATTAATAAGGCCATAAAATACATAGCTGCAGCCCTTAGAACAAACTCCAACTCATCAGTCCTCCTACATAGAGCTTACTGCTTTAGTATTGAGCCAGAGTCCATTGCTTTATTCAGGCGTGAGGGGTTAGGAGGCAGGGACAAGGATTGTAGGGGCGAACCCATGTGTTCGCCCGCGGATAGGTGCTATTCCCTGATCGGATGTTAAGGGGTTAGGGGCTTAATCCGTGCGTCTGCCCGTCCGAGCATTAATTCCGGGTATCTGCTCGCTGACCCAACGTTTTCAACAGCTCATCTAAACTCAGGGTATTAAAAACGTTACCCGGCTCCAACCAACCGCGGCGGGCCGTGGTAACACCGTAAGCCATTAATTTTAACTCATTTCTATGGTGGGCATCGCTGTTTATAGCCACCTTCACCCCATACTCTTTGGCTTTGCGGGCAATATGCTCATCTATATCCAACCGGTCGGGGTGGGCATTAATCTCGAGGGCAGTATGGTAATCAGCACAAGTTTCAATTATCTTATCCACATCTATTTCATAGCCGCTACGGCGGCTTAATAAACGTCCGGTTAAATGTCCTATTATATCAACGTGTTCATTTTTGGCCGCCTCTATTATACGCTGGGTCTGTTCATCGGTATCCAATTTAAAATTGCTGTGTACCGAGGCTACTACTATATCCAGTTCTTTAAGAACCGGGTCAGGCAAATCCAGTTCACCCGTTTTTAAAATGTCGACTTCAATGCCCTTTAAAATACGGAAACCATCAGTAGCTTCGGCATTCAAAGCATCTATCACTTTACCCTGAGCCTCTAGCCTATCTGCTGATAGTCCCCCGCTGATAGTTAATGATTTGGAATGGTCGGTAATGGCAATATACTCGTATCCCATAGAACGGGCGGCGGTGGCCAAATCCTGAATTCGTTCCACCCCATCGCTCCAGTTGGAATGAACATGAAGATCACCCTTAATATCAGGTAATTTAATAAGGTCCGGTAATCTACCAGCACTAGCAGCTTCAATCTCACCCCGATTTTCCCGTAGCTCTGGAGCTATATAATCCATGCCCAACCGGGCATACACCTCGGCCTCACTTTGTAAAGCCTTTAAATCCTGCCGGTCAACACCAGCAAAAAGACGCTCCCGGTGTTCTTTGCTCCCGGTAGTCCAGACCAGACTATGAAAATAATCAGACGGGGCCACAATAATAACCTCAAATTCTATACCCGGACTCAGCTCCCCCTGGATTAAATCAGGTTCCACCTGTTCTATCTGCCGGATAGCAGGAAAATCCTTAATAAAATCATACAAGGTTGCGGGGTCGTTACTGGCTACTAAAATATCAATATCGCTTACCATTTCCTTACCCCGACGGGTACTGCCAGTAATGGCAGCTTTAGTAATTAGCGGTGATTGCAATAGATAATTAACAAAATGCCGGGCCAGTGGAAGAGCAATTCCCAGCCCGGTCTTATTACTGCGTTGTTTAATTTCCGCAATACCCTTTATTATATTATTCTCGCTACGTACGCCCAGGCCCGGGATATTTCGTATTTCACCCCGTTGACAGGCTTTAAGCAAGTCATCTAAATTATCAATACCCAGATTATCGTAGATTAACTTAACACTCTTATGACCCAGACCGGGAACAGCCAACAGGTCCAGAAGCCCGGCCGGGATTTCTTTACTCAAGCGGTCATAATAATCACAACTGCCAGTAGTCAATATTTCACCGACCTTGGCAGCAACCGCATCACCAATACCCGGAACCTCACGGACCCGGCCTTTTTCATATAAAATGGCGATATCCTCGTCCAAATGATAAATAGACTCCGCCGCTTTACGGTAAGCTCGAATCTTATAAGGGTTGTCTCCCTTGATTTGCAGCAGGTCAGCTATTTTAATCAGCATGGTAGCGACTTCATGGTTTCTCATGAATTAACCCCTGCTTTTCTTTTCCTCTTCCAGATTTTTAACCAGTTCGTCATAATCCTCCTGCAGCTTGTTTAATTCATCAGCCAAATTTAAGGCGGTCAAAACTGCTACTTTAGTACTTGATAAGTTA
>CAZAZH010000037.1:0-17088 GCA_964489585.1 uncultured Syntrophomonas sp. | reverse complement strand
GGAATATAACTGGAGCCGTTAAATGTTACTTTATTATCCGGATAAACTATCTCCCCAATTAATAGTTCCAGCATCTCTTGATTTGGTATTATTTCTTCAGCATTAGCATACAAAGCCGTCGTTTCATTTATACCCAATGCCTTTGCCGCCCATTTATTAATAATCCTAATTACCTTATTGTTATCAATAGCTATTACCGGGGTATATACTGCATCCAGAGTAGCTCGAAGCCCTGCTTTTTCCTCTTCTTCCCTTACAGCGTATGCTTTTAAAATATCTGCTTGTTCGATAATACCGACAGGTATGCCACCCTTCAAAACAACACCAAAATCCACCTGTTTGCTACATTCTAGCGAGACCTTATCATCATAGGCTAGATTATAGCATTTCGCCTCCATTATCTCCTGTATCTCAGTTTCCTGGGAAAGACCCTTTAACAGAGCATCTAATAATAAATCCTTGCTCACAACCCCCGCACATTCGCGGTTATTATTTAAGATTGCTGCCCTGTTAACGCCGCGTTCTAGCATTAAGCGGGAGGCCTCCCCGATAGTTTGTCCCGGGTGTAAAAAGACTGCATTTGGGTTCACCACTTCATATGCTTTCATCAAAGTCCCCTCGCCCCCTTTTCTAGTTTTCATTCTAACATAAGTTTAATATTCTCGCTCTATTGACATTGTTCATGCTTATATCCATTTTATGTTATTCATTTCTTACTCCTTACTTCCCCTTTCCCCTACCCCCCACTCCTCACCCCTTACCCCTCCCGAGCCCACTTAAAAACACGTCCCTTCCCTGCTCATTGGCTACAATTAGAGAACGGATGGAAAAAGAGCGCAAGGCATCCGAAACTGATAGTGTACCTTCACCCGAATCTTTGCGCCCGGTAAAGGGAAGCTCATCCGGACTACGTCTGCACTGGGTATTTATATTGATGCGACATACCTGGTTAACCAGCACATTAATAAGTGGTACCGAATAGTTTGCCGAAGATGTAAATATGCTGGCCTGCTGACCATAATCAGTATGGGACAGGTAATCAAACAGCTCCTCCATCCGGGAAAAAGGGGTTACTGGAATCAAGGGACCGAATTGTTCCACCTGGTATAGTTCCATTTCCTGCTTAACCGGAAACACTAGCGCCGGGGAAAAAAGATTACCATAAGTTTCTCCCCCACCCCTATTAACTACCCTGGCTCCTTTTTGCCGGGCATCTTCCACCAGCTGTGCTAGCCACTGGCATTTACCCTCTTCCGGCAGCGGTGTTATCATAACCTTATCTTCCCAGGGCATCCCGCAAACTACCTTATATAATGCCTGGCTAAAGCCATCTAAAAACTGGTCCACTATACTATCATGTACCCATATATGTTTAAGGGAGGTACATCTTTGCCCGCTAAACTCAAGAGCTCCATTTATACATTCTGATATTGTAAGCTTTAAATCAGCATCCGGGAAAACAAAAGCCGGGTTTTTAGCTTCCAACCCCAAAATGGTACGTAACCGGTTATTGGCAGGATGCTGACTAATAAGCAGATTCGCTACCCGGGTGGAACCGATAAAGCCTAAAACCGATACTTTCCCGCTCTCAATTATGGGGGTGATTATCTTTTCCCCATCACCGTTAATTATATTTACCACCCCGGGGGGAAAGCTGCAGGCAAAGGCAGTAAATAATGGTACCGTACATAAAGCCCCGTATTTAGGTAACTTTACAATTACCGTATTACCCATTATTAAGGCCGGAATGAGCATGGCAAAGGTTTCATTTAAAGGATAGTTAAAGGGACCCATACATAAACATACCCCCAGGGGATATCGACGTACCTGATAGATGTATTCACCGGCCTGCTCTATCGACCGGGCCTCTTTTCCCATTTCTCTTAAAGCCCTGATGGTATCTTCAATATATTTAAGGGTACGCTGAAATTCATCCAGGCATGCAGTATAGGGACGAGCTATTTCCCACATCTCCAGTAGGGCAAAAATTTTCTCTTGGGGTCTAATCCGCCATACAAATTGCTCTATACAGGCAATGCGCTCTTTAACACTCATCTGTGGCCATTCCCCCATACCTGACGCCCATGCTTTTTCTGCGGCATCCAGGGCAGTAAGGGCCGCCTCTTTATCCAGATCAGGATAGGCACCTACTTTAAAAGGCCGAATTCCATCTTTATCTCTAATTAAGATGGGGGATTTAACCTCTATCCCTAGGCTGGTTTTTAATATTTCACCATTAATCAGGTAGTTTAAGCCTTCGCTGATTTCTTCTATTCTAAATTCTTCCGGGATATCTTCCCATGCCGGGAATAATTTGTCGGGGTTTAATATTGCCATAGTAAATCCTCCTTAGTAAGAAAATAGGCGCTAATAACAAAGCTGTTTTTGTAAATAACTTCAAATTTAGACCCGGCACTTAACCCGATTTTTAAAGTTCTGTTCCGTACTTACTAAGGTTTTCTAATTTCTAGTAGGGATTTTCTTTCAGAACTTGGTTGAGTGTCAGATTAACATGATATTTTTTTCCCTATTTTTTAGTATTATATTAAACCACTCTGATAATACGAAAATAAGGCCTTTACTCAAATAATCCTTGCTTTTTAAGTTTTTCAAGGATATACTAAAAAAAATTCATTATTACCCTGCTAAAAAGGTTAAGGCTGATTTAAAGGGGCATTTAGTATTTACACTGCATGCAACCGCTGTCCCCTTTGGGCTGGCGGTTTTATTGTTTTATCAAGGCTAAAGTTTGGGGGTAAGATGATGAGTGAGAATCGCATTGGGGTTATCGGTATAGTAGTTGAAAATCGTGAAGTAGTACCACAAGTTAACCAGATACTAAGCGATTACGCAGCTATTATTATTGGTAGAATGGGACTTCCCTATCGGGAAAAAGATATCTCGGTGATTTCTTTGATTGTCGATGGGAATACTGACGCACTGGGGGCCTTAACCGGCAAACTGGGTAACCTTCCCCATATTACAGTTAAAAGTGCCCTGACTAAATCCTCTTAATCATTGCCCTTAATAGATCTGGTAAAAGGCGAAGACTAATTAACAGAACACGATAATAAAACCATTCCCTGATAATGAGGTGAAGACTGAGTTAAAGGGGTGAGGATATAAACTACGTATGCTTATCCTGCACTGCTTACTCTATATCAGGGTAAGCGTTTTTGTTTTATGGGAGCTAATTGGACTACGCAAAGAATTTATATGGATTAGATTAATATTTTAGGGAGGGAATATGTAATGGGTAGTGTTTCGGTAAAAGAGTGGGTGCAAAGCGTTATTAAGCCCGAGGAAATTGAGAAATATCTTAATAATGGTAAAGACTTTCTTGATGAAAATTTCATTAACGAAACCCTGCTTAAGAAGCAGAAGCCAGACAAATCCGAAATTCGTGAGATTATGGCCAAATCCCTGGAACTGCAGCGGCTGGAGCCGGAAGAAACAGCCGCCCTCTTAAACTGCGCCGACGAAGAGTTGTGGCAGGAGATGTATGCTGCCGGATTGGAGACTAAAATCAGGGTTTACGGGCGCCGTATCGTAACCTTTGCCCCCCTGTATGTTAGCAACTATTGCGTAAACAATTGTATATACTGTGGTTTTCGCCATGAGAACCAGGATATCCACCGGCATAGCCTGAGTACCGAAGAACTTCAGGAGGAAATCAAAGCCCTGGTAAGCAAGGGACATAAGCGGTTGATTATGGTCTATGGAGAGCATCCTAAATCGGATGTACACTACATTGCCGATACCCTGCAAACTGCTTATAGCACCAAGGTCGATAACGGAGAAATCCGGCGGGTAAACGTAAACGCTGCTCCTTTATGTGTTGATGATCTAAAAATCTTAAAAGAAGTAGGCATTGGTACCTTCCAGGTATTCCAGGAAACCTACCACCATCAGACCTATAAAAACCTACATTCCCGTGGGCCTTTAAAACGTGATTATCTCTGGCGCCTTTATTCATTGCATCGCTGCATTGAAGCCGGAGTGGACGATGTAGGCCTGGGGGCACTTTTCGGTCTGTATAACTGGAAGTTTGAAATTATGGGATTATTATTGCACACTATTGACCTTGAGAATAAATTCGGCGGAATTGGTCCCCATACTATTTCTTTCCCCCGCCTGCAACCCGCTGTAAATACCCCTTGGATTAATAATAGCCCCTATCTAGTTGATGATGATACCTTCAAGAAACTGGTTACCGTTATTCGCCTGTCGGTACCTTATACCGGAATGATTATTACGGCCCGGGAAAAGGCCGAAGTAAGGGATGAAGTTTTACAAGTAGGTTGTACCCAGCTTGACGCTGATGCCAACATTGGTGTAGGCAGTTATAGTAAACATACCCTGGATTTCAATAAACAACAGTTTATCCTGGGGGATAACCGCAGCCTAGATGAGGCTATTCGAGCTCTGGCCAATATGGGCTTTATAACTTCTTTTTGTACCGCCGATTATCGTTGTGGTCGAACCGGGGGCTGTTTCATGGACATAGCCAAAAAAGGTAAAATTCATAACCTGTGTATGCCCAATGCAATTCTAACCTTTAAAGAATACATGCTCGATTATGCCAGTGATGAGACTAAAAAGGTGGGGCAACCTCTGATTGATATGGAATTGGAGTCACTACCCAATGAAAGTGTTAAGCAGACCGTGAAGGAAATGTTGGCCCGCATTGAGGCCGGAGAAAGGGATTTGTTCCTGTAATAATACGCAAATATGCGTTATTAATGAAGTTGTCGAGTAAATATGTTCCATTCTATGAACCTGACCAACTGACTAGCGTGAGGTGTGAGGAGTGAGGGGCAAGGGGACAGTTAAGTATTACTGTTCTCTTTAGGAGGTTTTTCCATGAGTAATCTAAATTCCCTTATTGAAAGGCATTATCAGAATAATGGCGATATTATTTGTTCCTGCCATAAAGCTTTAAAAGAATTATATCCGGAACTAATTGTGCGCTGGGCCAGGATTTATGGTTACCGATGGGCATTTATTCACGGTACCATAACTGATAATATCAGCACCGGTGTGGTTAAACTGCGTCTGAATGATAATTATGGTCTATGTATTGATAATGCCAATATGATCACCCCTGATGAATTAAATAAAACAATAAATACTCTTAGGGAGTACTTTGCCGATGATAAATTTATCCATAGCCCAGATAGTTGATTATTTAAAAAGCGAAGACCCAGAAGTGCATGCTTTCTTGCTGGAAAAGGCCGACCGTTGTCGCCTGGAGAACCGGGGTAAGGCTGTTTATTTTCGAGGCCTAATCGAATATTCCAATATCTGTAGCCAAAACTGTTACTATTGCGGTTTACGCCGGGATAATGGTCTTATTAAGCGTTACCACCTGGAACGGAATGAAATCATTAACCTGGCTATGCAAGCTCATAATGATGGTTATCAGTCTATCTGCCTGCAATCAGGTCAAGTAACCTCTAGCCACGAGGTTGATTTTGTAGCCGATGTCATAGCTACAATTAAAAAGTCCAGCGAAAGTAAGGGACAAGGACTAGGTGTTACCTTAAGCCTGGGAGAGTTATCTTATCAGCAGTACCAGCAGCTCTGGGATGCCGGTGCCCATCGCTACCTCTTGCGTATAGAAACTTCTAACCCAGCACTTTTTAAGAAAATTCATCCTCCTGAACAGAGCTGTAACCGACGCCTGGAGTGTTTGCAGGCCTTAACGGAAATTGGTTACCAGGTAGGTACGGGAGTAATGATAGGGCTTCCCGGTCAGAGCTATGAGGATTTAGCAAAGGACTTGCAGTTCTTTCAGGAAAAAGATATTGATATGCTGGGAATGGGACCCTACATTCCCCATCCCGATACACCGATGGCCGCTGCTATAGGGGAAATTATCCCGGATGTTTTTACCACCACAATCAGAATGCTGGCTTTAGCCCGGATAATAATGCCCGACATTAACATGGTAGCTTCCACTGCTCTGCAAAGTATACACCCGGATGGGCTGAGATTAGGTTTAAAAGCCGGGGCTAATATCGTAATGCCAATACTTACCCCGGAGGAAAACCGCCGGGACTATATGCTATATGCCAATAAAAAACATAGCGCTTTTGAAATCTTACAGCAAGATATCAAGGCAGCAGGCTATGAACCAACCCTATGGCAATGGGGCGATTCCCCCCATTACTTTAAGCGCAGGAGGTATTGCTATGAGCATTAATGAGACTCCGCGGGCTAATCGGCCCCATATTGCTATATTCGGGCGGCGTAATGCCGGAAAATCTAGCTTGATAAATGCTATTACCGGGCAGGATATAGCTCTGGTATCAGAACAGGCCGGGACTACTACTGACCCGGTTTACAAATCTATGGAAATCCTACCCCTGGGGCCATGCGTTCTCATAGATACTGCCGGAATAGATGATGAAGGGTCTTTAGGACAGCTGCGGGTAAAGAAAACCTGGGAAGTACTGGTAAAATCCGACCTGGCTATATTATTAATTGACCCTACTCTTGGTATAAGCAACTTCGAAAAAGATTTACTTCAAACCTTTGACCGGCAAGGGGTTCCCGTACTTGGAATATTAAATAAGATAGATTTATTTAAAGGTGAAAAAGAAGGACTGGAGAAAGAGTTAGGTCTAAACTTGCACCCGGTAAGCACATTAACTGGAGCTGGAATAGCAGAGTTAAAGGAGCTTATTGCCCGGCAAACACCCATAGATTATGCCAGGGACAACATAGTTGGAGACCTATTATCCCCGGGAGATATGTGTATACTGGTAACCCCAATTGATAGCGCTGCCCCCAAAGGCCGCCTTATATTACCTCAAGTCCAAACCATCCGGGACATATTGGACCATAATGCCCAGGCTTTGGTAGTCAAAGTAACTGAATTACCCATGGCCCTGGCGTCCTTGAAACAGCCTCCCCGTTTAGTTATTACCGATTCCCAGGCATTTAAAGAAGCCTCTGCCCTGCTTGATACCTCTATTCCCCTGACTTCATTTTCTATACTATTTGCCCGTTACAAAGCTGACCTAAAAAGCATGATGGAGGGAATAAAAGCAGTAGAAAACCTTAAACCTGGAGATAAAGTATTAATTGCTGAGGCCTGCACCCATCACCGCCAGGAAGACGATATCGGCACCATAAAAATACCCCACCTGCTGGAAAAACAGGCCGGGGGCAAATTAGATATTAACTGGTACAGCGGCAGTTCCTATCCCGAGGATTTGGAAAGCTATAAATTAATAGTCCACTGCGGAGCCTGCATGTTAAACCGCAAACAGATGCTCTCCCGAGTACGCAAAGCCCAGGAGAAAAACATACCCATTGTAAACTATGGTGTCCTCCTGGCTTACATGAATGGAATCCTGGAGAGAACCACTGAAATGTTTACCCCTAAATTAAATAAAATATAGTTTTAGTCTTATAGACCTTTAAACTCGGGAGTACGTTTTTGAACAAAAGCTTGGATTCCTTCCATTAAATCTTGAGATTTCCAACAGTTTTCAAGAGATGTATCAATCGAAAACTGACCAAGCCCTCTTTCTAAAATAGACTCCCCATATGCCACTACAGCTTTGGTTGACTGAACAGCTATTGGCGCATTAGTTGCGATTTGAATAGCAATTTTGTCAACCTCTTCATTAAGGGAATCCTTAGGAACCACCCTGGCGATAAGTCCTAACTGGTAAGCCTCCTCGGCACTTATACGTCTACCGGTTAACAGCAAATCCAACGCACGTTGTTTGCCGATTCTTTTAGGTAAACGTGTAACGCCCCCAGCCGAAGCTATTAAACCTAATTTAACTTCCGGGAATCCAAAAGTAGCAGTTTCCGAAGCAATGGTCAGATCACAAGCAATACTTAGTTCGCATCCCCCACCCATTGCTGCGCCATCAACTACTGCTACGGACGGTTTTTTAGCGTACTCCAGTTTCTCCATCACGCGGTACGCGTCAGACATTGCCGAACGTATCATGGAAAAGACATCTACTACGTCTGTCCCTGCAGCCATTTCTTTAATGTCACCACCTGCAAAAAATATTTTCGGGTGGGAGCTTTTCAGTAGTATTACACGGACATCATTATCTTTGTCCAGCTTATCCATTGTTTCGATAAACCCCTGACGAAACTCCGACGTAAGTGTCTGATGATTCATTAAAATAGTAGCCACGTGTTCTTCTATTGATACTTCAATCGCTTTATTTTCACCCATGATTCTCATCCTCCCCGGTTAAATGTTGTAAAATTAAAATTTGCGCACTAATTTCCCAAACTATAATTTAAAATAATTTCCCTCCCTTAACTCTTGTATTATAAATAGATTCGGCCTGTATAATCCAAAACGATGAACGGTTTAGTAAACTGTTTGCACAACTTATCCATGTTCATATCTCCCAGTTATTCCTATTATATATAATATCTAACATTTGATGCCATTTGATTGCCTAAATATTTAATTGTATGTCATTATTCTTCTGTTCACTAGGACTAATTATAAACATTCCACTAGCTAAAGCCTTCCAGAAACAGCAAAAAGCCCAGTAATACTGGACTTTTACTTTTATTATATCAAAGATTAATTTTAATGGTCGGGATGACAGGATTTGAACCTGCGGCCTCCTGGTCCCGAACCAGGCGCTCTACCAAGCTGAGCCACATCCCGACACGCAAGAATTATTTTACCGCATAGTCGTAATAAATTCAAGCTATTAGGACGCTTTTACTCTGGCAGAACCCTTTTAGCTCCTACATAAGTCTGGGAATAATAAGCACTATTTAGATAAGAATAAATAACCCCGCCACTATTTGGCGAACTCGAATGTATGAATTTATTATCAGATACGTATATGCCTACATGGTTTATGTATGAGGTTCCTCGACCTTTAAAAAACAGCAGGTCCCCCGGCCGCAAATTGGCGTTATCTACAGCTACCCCTACTCCATATATAGAAGCTGCAGTACGCGGCAGGTTATAGCCGTGCTGTTTATAAACATAACCAACAAAACCGGAACAATCAAAACCACCGGGACCGGAACCGCCATAACGATAGGGAGTCCCTAAATATTTTGCACCAAAATTGCATATTTGGGTTCCCAAATCAGTTTCAGCTTCGTCACCCGTTGATTCAGTACTGCTGTCCTGTTGCTCTGTTGTTGCCGGAGCCGGAGTTACCGGTTTCGGATAAACTGCCCGCGATGGGGTCGGTGTAGTTGCCGCTGGTCGAGAGACAGTTTTTACATACAGCCGGTCACCAATATTAAGACGATCGGATGAAAGATTGTTTAAACTCATTAACTGCTCTACCGTAGTATTATATTTACTTGCAATAGTCCACAGATTGTCCCCACTACGAACAATATAAATATTGCTGGTATCTGCTGCTAGCGATGGGGTTTGAAATCCAGAAGCAGTTGTAGAGTTAACCACTAATTTCATACCTATCTGTAACCGATCTGAAGACAAACCGTTATTTTGTTGCAGGCTGCTTACACTTACCCCATATTTACTAGCAATATCCCACAGAGTATCGCCTGCTTTTACAGTATGTACGGTCTGCGCAGCCAAAGCTGTTCCCACCTGGAATATGAGTAATATCGCTGTTAAACCTATAATATGTAAGTACTTTCGCATAATTCCCTACCTCTCCCACTATATAACTTGCTTACCATAAAATATGAGTTTTCGAGTATAAATGATATTCTTTATACCCTTTGCCCATCTTTTTAGGTAACATAATGGATTAAACCATTAAATAATTAAATAAATTGCCAAGTTATGAAATTCTCCATTTGAGGTAATAATCCTTCTTTTTATTTCAAATAACCATACTTCGCCTCGATATGTTTTATTTCGACTTTATGGTTTAAGGATTTTGGGGTAGGGATTATGGGGGGCAAGCAGCTTAAGGGGTTAGAAGTCAGGGATTTAGAGTTCGAGATGTATTTAGGTGTATTCCCGGTGAAGGAATAAGGAGGGTTAGAAGGGGTGACACAGGAACCGTCCCCTGTCACCCCTGTCACCTTGGCACAGTAGACCCGGTACTCAGTCCAATCTTCACTCAGTTGCTGAGTACCTGGAGCCTACCCCTATGGTGGTGTACCCCAAGGTTATCTCTCTGGGGCCTGGTTCTTATACAGGTGTTGGATTTTTTCTACTTTGTCCGACCAGTAACTTATTCTGGCTATGGCATTATCTTCAAGGGCTGAGTCTACTTTTACTACCTCATTATCATTAATTTGAATACCGATATTATAATAGCCGTTTTCATCACTGCGAATGAGTAACCCAGGAATTCGATCCTTTTCCAGCAGTCCTATTTTAAATTCGTCCATACTCATAATCGGAGTCTCATATTTTTCTACATCTTTGGTATGGGTAAGATTACCCATTAACTTCACTCCTTATCTAATATAATTTTGCAGGTCATTACCGGAGCCATAGGCTTTTTGTATTTCTTGGATTTTTCCCGACCAACTGCGTACTTTTTCCTCTACATTTCCTTCCCCAACCTGGTCAACAACCAGTATCCGGTCTTCGTCCAGCTGTATCCCCAGGTTATAACATTGTTGTGTAGTATCGGAACTTACCAGTAATCCTTCATATTCCTCTTTAGCGAAAAGGCCTTTTTGGAGGAAATTTTTCTTGTCGACAATGTCCCCTTTTCTGAGTTCCATAAGCTAGCAAACTCCTTTATCTTAATCTATAGGCTTATTTTTACCGTTACCTGCAGTTTTATGCGCTTTAACCAGAACGTTTGCAAAGGAGATTTCGTCAGTTGAAATAATGTGTAGCTTTTGGGAACGACTTAGTTTTTTAATTTGCAGCTCCCGTTTTAAGGCTTCACTTTTATCCTGATATTCTTCGGTATAAACACAATGAACTGGTAGCCGGCTGCGCGTATATTTACTTGCCATTCCCTCATTATGCTCCTTAACCCGCCTTTTTACATCAGTAGTATAACCAGTATATAGAGTGCCATCATTACACTCCAGTATGTAAATGTAATGCACCACTTAACCTCCCTGATTTACGTTTTTGCTTGCCGCTGAAATATATGGTAACAAATGCAAAGATTTCCCATAAGATACAATGCAGGTAAAGGAGTGATTTTAAATGGCAAAATCTGAAGAGGATTTTTTACTTATTACTTGTACCTTGCTGAAAATAGTTAACCTGGTAGAGCACTACATTATAAATAAAAACAGGGGAGATACTCCCCTGTTTTGCAAACTATTTATAATACTAGAAACGGTGATGAGTTATCCGCAAGGGCAGATTAAACTTATGGGTGATAGTATTACCTATCTCCTCTATGTCTGCCAGGGTAACATCTATTACCAGACATTTTAATCGGGCATAAATACGGTAAGCGTTATCCAGTTCCTCGGCTACCATTTCATCCATACTTTCCATGCTCTTGGGAATCTTAAAACTTCTGAGCCTTTCCTTACGTAATTCCATAAGGGTATCCATATCACAGGTTAACCCTACCATCGGAATTTTGCCCTTCAAATCCGCTATTTCCTCAGGAATCTTGGTATCTATAACAATTGGATAATTAGCTACTTTAATCCCTAAATTAGCCAGGTGCATAGCCAGCGGAGTTTTAGATGTTCGGGGAAGTCCCAGAATAATCAAATCCGCATCATCTATGGTTTCCAGGTTCTGGCCATTATCATGTTCAATAGTATATTCAATCGCCTTCATGCGATTGAAATACTGATCATCCATGGTATGGGTCAATCCTGTTATATATGCTGGTTGTAACCCGGTCTTGGCTTCTATAGCATTAAAAAGAGGTGACATTACATTAACTGCTGTTACATTGTTTTCTCGGGCTTTCTCATCCAAAAAATTCGATAGCTCTGGAATCACAATAGTATAAATAATTAAGGCATCATTTTCGACCGCTTGTTCAATTATCTCTAATACCTGTTCTTTCTTGGTTACCCGAGAGAAACGAGTTATACTCCGTTCCATTTTAAATTGTAAAACAGAGGCAACCGCAATTTTTTCAGCAGTCTCACCCACAGAGTCCGAGACAGCAAAGATGTGTAATTTGTCAGCCATAAACTCATCTCCCTTCGAATATCCACTGACGACAATCCACCTGTATATTGGTTCTACAACCAGTATGGATTTTCCTTTTTTTTTAACGTCATTTTTTAACCTTTAATGGTAATAAAGTGCTTTAGTTCCAAATATCCATCCCGCCGTTACCATTAGGACCACTACCATCTGCAGGAACAGGGTTGCTATCACAGCTTAATAAATCGGATATTTCTTCAATAGAAGCACAGGCTGAATCATTATGCCAGAAGGGTTCTTTTTGCAAATAATAATCCTTCCCATTAACCACATATTTATCACTATCCATTATAAGCCTGATAGATTTCCCTCCATCAATATTAAAACTAAATAATCCGTAACCATAAAGTTGGTCAAATCCTATCTTACCTAAATCTATAGCCTGATAGTGCAAGTGTTCCTTAATATATTCAGGGGTGGGATATTTTCTAAAGCGCAGGTAATAACGGGAATATATCAGCGCTACTGCTCCGGCAATATGTGGTGAGGCCATAGAAGTTCCGGAGAGCTCCACATATTTATTTTCCAAGTAAGTAGAATATGTTTTTACCCCGGGAGCTACAACATCTATCCGGTCATTGGAATTGCTAAAGCTAGCTATACGAGTATTAAGCTCCACTGCCCCTACTGCTAAACACTCTGGAAAATAGGCCGGGTATGAAACCTCCTGTGTAGCCTCCTTTCCATCTCCAAAATTACCGGCAGCACATACCACCGTAATACCATCCTGTACTGCTCTTATCAGTTCCCGGTGCATAGCTTTGTTAGGGAGTGGACCTCCCAAGCTCATATTGATAACATTAACCCGTTCACCATTCTTTCCTACCCACTGCCGGGCCCAGGAAATACCCTGGGTAATATCGCTGTATGTTCCCTGCCCATTTTTATTCAGAACCTTTACCACCAAAATCCTGGCCAAAGGGGCTACACCAAGAATTTTGCCATTGGCTGCAATAGTACCCGCTACATGGGTACCATGACCGTTATAATCCATATAGTCCTTTTCCGAGGATATAAAACTCCGGCCGTCTACTATATTTGGAGCTAGATCCGGATGATGGTAGTCCACTCCGGTATCAATAATTGCTACTACTACACCTTCACCCCGGGTAGTGCTCCACATACGGCGGGCAGCCATAAGGGAAACCCCTGGCGGTGCCCAGGGTTTATCTGATAGGGTTTGACTATAAATACCCCCTATCACCGGTTTAATAATCCGCATATATATCACCTCTCCTTGCTCTATATTAAGCAAGTAGAGATGGTAAGTTGACAGAACTACTAAAAAGTCATATCGGGGAAACTTAATAATTGTTAATTTAAACTGCATATAAATATGTAAAAACATTAGCATCCCTGGAAAATACATGATAACATAATATTATAAGATAAGGGTAGCACTCTTGAGGTGATACAATGGATGCTGGAACCATTTTTGTACTTATACTTGGCCTGGCCCTGGGCATAGGATTAGTAGCTACGATTATAGGTATTTTCCTTTTTAATGGATTCCACTGGTGGGATAAATTATAATCCTCTCATATTTTCGTTTCTTAAATATCTCTTATCCTGGCTTTCTAAAACCTTGTTTACCATGTCAAGCATTTGTTGCCTATCTTTTTGCAGAGTACCACTTATAGGCAGGTAATTTGATGCATGGGAACCTACGAATTTGAGCCCATCAATAGTAATATTCTCAAATATCCATTTCATTTCTTCCAAGGTTGCAAAAGCATCCAGGATTTTGAATTCCCCTGCCAGTACCTGTCGGTGTAAAACGGTATTAGGTACTGGAGTGACCGTTAATGCTGCCAGGTATTGAGGTTTCATTTCATTTATTATCCTGGCCGTAGCCAGAGCATGTTCTCGGGAAGGTTCTCCTGGTCCTGCTAAGCCCAATAAAACCATAGCAGACAGGTTTATCCCGGCATTAACCAGGTTTTGTCCTGCTTGCAGCATTTCTTGATAGGATACTCCTTTTTTAACCTCCTTTAACAGACGGTCATCTCCCGTCTCCACCCCTAGATAAGCCTTGGTCAAACCCGCCGCCCGCAATGCCGTTAATTCTGACATTGATTTACTTAGAGTACTTTTGGGACCTACATAACTCCCTACATGACGCAAAGATGGAAATACACGGTATAGTTCATCCAGTATTTCTAACAACATATCGGTCTCAATAACAATGGCATCGCCGTCGCATAGAAACACTTTCTCCTGGTCGTTATAATAATTTTTGGCCATCGCAATATCAGTTTTGATTTCTTCCAAACTGCGTATACGGTACTTCTTGTCCTTGTACATCCCGCAGAAAGTACATTGATTATGGGAACATCCAATAGTGCACTGCAGCAAATAACTTCTGGCCTCACTAAAAGGCCGGAATATATTACCCTCGTACCTCATTTGTTAACCCCCATCCCCACCAGTGCTTACCTAATTATTGAGGCAAATCAGGCAGCCTGGTATCCTTTTTCTGTTTACTATAAATGTCTGTAGTTTCTGGTATTACCGGATTTTGCTCATCACCCGGTCCGGGGGGTAATACCTCTCCCCCCCTGTCTGTTTCATCCTCACCAGGCAAGGGTTCTGCTTCATCATCAGGTAAATCCTCCTCCGGCGTAATTTCTTCATCCTCGGGAGTTTCTTCCTCTACCGGTTCTTCCACTGGTGCCGGCTTTTCATAGAACACTCCGCTGTAGTATAAGGTATTCATAAAATCACGCCAGATAGGAGCAGAAACGCTTCCCCCATAGGTACTGTAACCTGTAACCACCTTTCCGTCACTGTTACCAGCCCATATGGCAGTCGATAGTTCCCGAGTGTAACCAACATACCAGAGGTCACGGCTGTCGCTAGTAGTTCCAGTTTTGCCACCGCTGCTGATAGCTATGGCCGCACCAGTACCTGTTCCATTTCTAACCACATCTTTTAGAATATCATCCGTCTGTTCTGCTGTATAACGGCTGATAACCTGCCAGGAATTACTACGATTAGTATAGATAACCCTGCCTTTGGCATCCTCAATCCGGTCAATACAGTAATATTCCCGGTACTTGCCCTGCTCCGGAAAAGCCGCAAAAGCAGCCGCCATTTGTAAAGGTGATATTCCTTTATTCATCCCCCCCAGAGCTAAAGCCAGATTCTTATCTTCTTCCTGCAAGGTAGTTATGCCCCATCTTTGCAGATAACTGTATCCTTCATTAACCCCCAACTGATTTAATACTTCAACTGAGGCAACGTTATAAGATTTTACCAGGGCCGTTCTAACGTTTGCCTTTTCCGGTGCCCAGCCCATGTTCTTCGGGGTATAATTACCAAAGTCACGGGGTTTGTTATTTACAATGGATTCAGGAGTGATAATCCCCTTATCCATAGCTGCAGCATAATATAGGGGCTTAATGGCTGATCCTGGTTGACGGGGTAAAACCGCCATATTAAGCTGATTTCTAGAGAAATCTACTCCTCCCACCATCGCTTTGATGCCGCCGGTAGAGGGTTCTATGGAAACCAGAGCAATATCCCGAGCATTTATACCCCGGTTAGCCAGAGAGCGGGCATGATTTTGCACCGTTTTCTCAGCTGCATTCTGCATACGACTATCAATACTAGTATAAATCTTTAACCCGGCCTGATAAAGGCTCTTGGAGCCTAGCATATTCTCCAATCCGGCACTTATATAACCCGCCAGATAAGGATGCCTGCTGCTATCTAGAGTAAATGGCTTAATGTATAAGGGCTGCTCTTTAATGGTGGGAGCTTCACCGGCATCAAGTATACCCTGATTTACTAGAACATTTATAACCGTATCCTGCCTGGCTTTCAAGCCTTCAAAATTCCGCTCCGGTGCATAAGCCTCGGGGGCTTGTATGATACCGGCCAGCATGGTCATTTCCGCTTTATTTAGCTGCCATACGTCCTTACCGAAATAATAACGGGCTGCACACGGTATACCTGAACACCCCCTGCCCATGTAAATCTCATTTAAATACATGTTCAGGATAGCATCCTTACCGTATTTTTCTTCAATAGCCACGGCAATAAAAACTTCTTTAACTTTTCGAGTATAAGTCTTCTCCTGGTTCAGGAATAGGGTACGGGCAAGCTGTTGCGTAATGGTACTCCCCCCCTCAACCCTGCTGCCGGCACGAAGGTTATTCCAAATAGCTCTACCAATTCCCCGTGTATCCAGACCGTTATGCTCGTAAAAACGGCGGTCTTCCACCGCCACCACTGCCTGTTTCATGAAATCAGGAAAGTTTTCGCTATATATTCTTTTATATCCCAGGCGCGTCATTTCCTGCCCGTCGCTATAATATAGTACACTTTGTTCCCGGGGTTGATACTCCCACTGATTGATTCCGGTAGCCACCAGCAGAAATTTAGGCATGGTCTGGGTAAGTGATGCCCCCAGTACAAAGAAAAGGGCAAATAAAACTAACCCGGTCAGAAACATACCCAGAGTTCTTAAAAATTTAAGCATGATGCTTCCCTTCCCGCTTGATTAATAATTGAATTCCAGCACTTAATATTGATAATTACCCGTACCTGGTATTAAGATTTGACCAGGTGCCGGCTCATACATTAAGGTGGCATCTATTTATCTAATACAGTATATAACAGAGGTTTCTTTCAAGCAAAGCAATGATTTTGTAAGATTTTAGGAAAACACTGCTAACTGGACTAAAGAAATAGAAAAGGATTTCTTCACCATGTTGGTCAAGCATCATACCAATCTTTCCCCAATAAATTTTGCAAATACCTGTAATAAAAACTAAATATGGCCTACAGTCTTGTCATTTAGTGTCGATATATGTAATATAATAAGTAACCTTCACCCCCCAATTAACTAAATATATATTCCATCACATTCCCTCTCTACATGAGCCCGTTCTGGGCTCATGTCGTTTTTAACGGGTTTTTAACCTCTATTTCCGTTTAATTTCCTGATCATTCTTTCATTTTCCAAAAATAGCAGTTTATTCAGACCTCAATATGATTTA
>CAZAZH010000036.1:0-17602 GCA_964489585.1 uncultured Syntrophomonas sp. | reverse complement strand
ATCATTGCATATTGTATAAAGTATCTATAAAAGTCTCAAAATTTTAATAGCTACAGTTGGTAAGTTTATGTAGAATATAACTTGTAACTCCATTGGTCCATGGCAAAGAGAGATGAATAGGTTAACAACTTAAGGAGGGGTTTTTAATGGTAGGGAATCTTAGTAGTGGGGATAAGGGCGATTTTGAGCATTTTATGCTTAAAGAGATTTTCGATGGACCAGAAGCACTGCGACAAACTTTAAGCGGTAAAATACAGGATAACAAAATCGTCTTTAGCGAGCTTAATTATGAAGTTAAAAATGTAAACAAAATATTTATTGCAGGGTGTGGTACCGCTTATCATGCCGGGTTGGTGGGTCGCAAAGCTATTGAAGAATTAGTCGGTATTCCGGTGGAAATTGACCTGGCTTCTGAATTTGCTTATCGCAAGGTATTATGGCAGGCAGATGATCTGCTCATAGTTATTAGCCAATCAGGTAAAACCGCCGATACCCTGGCTGCCCTGTACAAGGCAAAAGAAGCAGGAATTCCTATTCTGGCAATAGTAAATGTCCCTGATAGTACCATAGCCCGTTTGGCCGATATGGTAATCTACACTCAGGCAGGCCCGGAAATCTCAATAGCCTCTACCAAAGTTTATGTAACCCAGTTACTGGTTCTATATCTTTTAGCATTATATTTAGCTCAGGAAAAAGATACTTTGCCGGCAGAAGAGCTTAAGGCCTATATTAATACTATTGCCACCATTGACCAATATGTGGAAAAAGCCCTGACCCAACAACCCACCATTAAAGAAATAGCCAGCCGATACCACAGTGCCAATAATGCCTTTTTCCTGGGCCGGGGCTATGATTACCCGGTTGCCATGGAAGGGGCCTTGAAGCTTAAAGAAACCTCTTATGTACACGCTGAAGCTTATGCTGCAGGGGAATTAAAACATGGCCCCATTGCTTTGCTTAACGGCGACGTTCTTGTAATAGCTCTGGTTAGCCAGGATGCTCTAGTTGAAAAGACCATGCCTAATATAAATGAAATAAAATCGCGGGGAGCCACAATTATTGTTGCATGCATAGAGAGTTTACAGGAACATTGTCTGGAGTATGAAAATAGAATTGTTATTCCTGACACCGATTCCCTGTTGGCACCCCTGGTAATGGTAGTTCCTTTGCAACTATTCGCCTACTATATGGCTGTTTTTCGGGGTACTGAAGTAGATAACCCTCGCCATCTAACCAAAGCGGTTACGGTGGAATAGAGGTTAAAGCAAAATTTCAATAACAGATAACAGCCCGCTATAAGCGGGCTTTTTTAGTGCAAGTACCTCCTAATAGCTGGCTAACTATTTTTACGAAAAAATAAGAGGAAATAAATAGCTTTATAGCGAAAACAAGTAATATAACAAGAAAAATGTAAAATAGGGGCAGGTCTATGTCTGGAAAACATTTTGGTAGTATTGAGAATGAACTACGCCTGGCCGGGGAACAGCTCAATAGGCTTACCCGGGCGATAAATAGTTGCAGTGATGCTATCCGTATTACTGATATACAAGGAACATTATTGTATCAGAATTCGGCTTTTACTAATATGTTCGGATACCCCTCTGAGGAGCTTAACCGTAGTGGAGGAATTCGTGTAGTCTATGATGACCCTGATATGTATAGTTATGTGTTAAGAACTACCCTGGAAAGGCAGAACTGGCAGGGTAAGGTAAAAATGCGTCATCGGGATGGTCGTTTTCTAATGATTGATATTCGAACCAATATTGTTCACGATGAAACCGGAAACATTATCGGTCTGGTAGGAGTCCATCATGATATCACCCCTATACTGGAGGCAGAAGCCGCCCTGGAAAAGCGTTTGGTTTATGAAAGTATGTTATCTCAAATTTCTATGTTGGCGGTTTCACAACCCTGGCAGGAATCATTTCTAATCCAATCTCTGGCTATCATGGGAGAGATTATGGATGTTAGCAGGGTTTATCTATTTCGTTATGATCCAGATAGAAAAAGCTATATCAACACTTATGAGTGGTTAGCCAATGGTATAACTCCTCAAAAAAACCATCTACAGGATATACCGATAAATAAACTTAAGTGGTTTCATCACACTTTAGAAAATAATCTGACCATTGCTTACTGTGATATTGACCTTATACCTCAGTCCAATGAGAAAGAATTTCTGCGCTCTCAGAATATTTCATCTTTACTGGTAGTACCGTTAAATGTAAACGGTAAATATAGTGGCTTTATTGGATTTGATGAGTGCAATTTCCATCGAGATTGGCCTGAGGAGGATATCCGCCTGCTGGAAACCCTCGCTCAAATACTGGTTGGGTAATGGAACGTAATAGACGGGAGGCCCAAGAGAGGCAGTACCTGGAAGATTTTGATTTTCTATCGCGGACCGCTATGGGTTTTGTAGAATTTCCTCTGGAGGAAAATTTGTTTGCATACATTGCCCGTGAGCTTAACAACCTGGTACATAACGCCATTGTAATTGTCAGTTCATTTGACTCTAATAATAAGTGTTTTACCATCAGGGCCCTTAATGCCAATGAAAACTGGGTAAAGGTACTGGAGGATGGATTGGGATTACCCCTATTAGGATTGGAGACTGGTGCCGACGAAAACTTCTTAAATAGGCTGCAACAAAATCGGCTGGTTAAAATTCAATCAGGACTATACGGGTTGTCCAACATGCTGCGCCCCCGGCAGCTCTGTCGGGAATTAGAAAAAAAACTGGAGATTGAGGATATCCAGGTTATTGGCTTCAGTCGTAGAGGAACCCTGCTGGGTACTGCCTCTTTATTGATAACCCGGGGAGGCAAACTGGGAAGTCCAGGACTTATTGAAACGTTTGCCAACCAGGCCTCGGTAGCAATTGAACGCAGGCGTATGAGAGAGCAGTTACAGGAAAGGGAAAAACAACTCGTGGTAACCCTGGAAAGCATTGGCGAAGGTGTCATTGCTGTGGATATTACGGGAAGAATCAGGCTTTGGAACCCCGCTGCTGAGGCCATTACCGGATGGTCTAACCATCAAGCCGTTGGACAACCTCTGGTAAAGATTTTTCCCCTTCTGGACCCTACTTCAAAATCACCTGGTAAGTTAATAGTGTTTAAAGACCTCCTTCCCCGGGATGGAAGTGGGGAACGCCGCTTTCAAAACCTTACTCTGGTATGTCGTAATCAAGTCCATAAAATTATTGCCGGTACGATTAATCTCATGTCGGGAACAAAGCAACAACTATTGGGGTTTACTATAGTTTTCCAGGACATCACGGAACAACAGCGGCACCAGGCCCAGCAGGCGTTATCACAAAAGCTGGAATCTATTGGTCAGCTTGCGGCTGGCATTGCCCACGAAATCAATACCCCTATGCAATATGTAGGGGATAACATTCACTTTATGGAAGGGGCATTGGCCGTTCTAACATTGTTAGTGGAAAAATACCGGCAACTGGTTAATGAATACGAACATGTTGAAGGCAAAATGGATCTAGTCAAAGATATTTATCACCTGGAGGAACAAATTGAGCTGGATTACCTAATAGAAGAACTCCCCCGTGCCTTAGAGCAGTCACGAGAGGGTATTGATCGGGTACGAAAACTGGTACTGACCATGAAGGATTTTGCTCACCCATCCAGCGGAGTTAAAGCATTTTCAGATTTAAACAAAGGGATAGAAAGTACTATTCAAATTTGCGTTAATGAGTGGAAATACCATGCCGACTTATACGTAGAACTCGGCCCTGATTTACCTCTGGTATATTGTGTTATTGATGAGATCAACCAGGCGGTTCTGAACCTTATCGTTAATAGTGCACATAGCATCAGAGATGTAGTTAATACTGGAAGGTATACTAAAGGACTTATACAAGTCAGAACCAGACGGGAAAGAGATGAGGTAGCCATAGAAGTTGCCGATAACGGAGGGGGAATTCCATCTGAGGTTAAGTATTTTATTTTTGATCCCTTTTTTACCACCAAAGAGGTAGGAAAGGGTACTGGACAGGGATTGACTATTACGCATGACATTATTGTAAATAAGCATGGTGGGAGAATTACTTTGGAATCAGAGGAAAACAAGGGAACCCGTTTTACCCTTTATTTGCCAGTGAAAGACGAGGTCGGTAGTTATGAAAAAGGAAAATAGGGTCAAGAACACTATTCTCTTTGTCGATGATGATGCTTATGTTCTTGATGGTTTGAGGCGTTGCCTGCGGAATATGAACGAGCGGTGGCAGATTCTGTTTACCGACAGCGCCAAAGTCGCCCTGGAACTGATGGAACAGTACGATGTGGCTGTGGTGATTACCGACATGGTTATGCCGGGCTGTAATGGTGTCGAGTTGCTGGGAAAGGTCGCCCATACATATCCCCACACGGTACGCATTATTCTGTCTGGAAATACTGACCAACTAGCTGCTCTGGAATCTACCAAGGTAGCTCACCAGTTTATTAACAAGCCTACTTCTGCTGAGCAGCTTAAAATACTGGTTGAACGCATATGCCATTTACGGGATTTACTGGACAACCAGAAATATATCACATTGGCCACCAGATTACAGAATCTACCCAGTCTTCCTGCGGTCTACTACGACCTGATTCAAGAAATTAATACCCCGGACCCATCTATTAAACGTATTGGTTCCATTGTTAATAAAGACCTGGGTATGACCGCCAAGATTTTGCAAATAATTAATTCTGCTTTTTTTGGACTACCTCACCGAATTCATAAGGTTGACCAAGCAGTTGCCCTCCTGGGTTTGGACATTCTGCGCGCGTTGGTTCTTCATGTCAACATTTTCAACTACTTTCCACCGGAGCGCATGATTTTATCCTCGGTATTATCTCTACGCGACCATAGCCTGTTAGTGGGTAACATGGCCTTTTCAGCAAGTACAAGAAGAACTTGCTGAAAAGGCCATGTTAGCTGGGATTTTACACGATACAGGTTACCTTCTGTTAGCTCAGATGCCGGATATATTCCGGCAGGTTATACAGATGAGCCGGGATCATGGTTATTCATTAGTGGAAGCCGAATATAAAGTGAATGGGATATCTCATGCTGAAAGTGGTGCTTACCTGTTGGGTATCTGGGGATTCGAAGAAGAGCTGATTGAAGCTGTGGCCTTTCATCATTGTCCCTGTCGGGCACCACACCCCGATTCACTTATCTTAATGGCCATATATCTAGCCGATACCCTTCTTAACTGGCGAGAAGGGCAATTCCAAACTACTAAACAAAATTTGAACCTGGATTATTTACAAAAACATGGAATTACACTTGATTTAGAATCTTGGCTAAACAAAACCGATGATCTGCAAAGGAAGGTGAAAACGATTTATGAATAGAAAGGTTTTGCTGGTAGATGATGATGTTAATATTTTGGCTGCCTATAAACGGGTGTTGCGCGGGAAATTAGAACTATCTGTGGCCGAGAATGGAAAAGAGGCCTTAAATATTCTAAAAAGCTCAGGCCCTTATGCTGTAATTGTTTCCGATTATCGACTACCGGAAATGGACGGAATTGAGATACTGTCCCGGGCACGAGATTTGTTTCCAGATACCGTGCGAATTATGCTTACTGGTCAGGCTGATATGCAGGCAGCTATTGATGGCATCAACCAGGGGAATATCTTTCGCTTTCTAACTAAACCCTGCCCATCAGAGATATTCCTAAAGCAGGTTTATGCAGCTATGGAGCAGTACCGTTTAATTAATTCCGAGCGTGAATTACTTGATCAGACTCTGAAAGGGAGTATCAAGGTGCTGGTGGATATCCTGGCTCTGGTGAATCCCATGGCATTCAGCCGTCTAGGCCTGATTCGCAGCCTGGCCAAAAATCTGGCCAGGCAACTGCAGGTCAAAGATATATGGGAGGTTGAGCTGGCAGCCTTACTTTCTCAAATTGGCTGTGTTACTGTACCACCACAAATCCTGCAGCGGGCATTCCGTCAAGAGGACCTGACTCCCCAGGAAACGGCTCTACTTTGTAGTCACCCTCAAATCGGATGTGATTTGCTAAAATATATTCCCCGTATGGAGGAGGTTGCTGAAGCCATTAATTATCAGATGAAAAATTTCGATGGTAGCGGTTATCCGCCTTCTTCGCTTGTTGGAGAAGATATTCCCCTGGTATCACGTATATTAAGGGTTGCCGGAGACTTTGAAGGCCTGATAAGTAACTCCATTCCGGAAATGAAAGCAATCCGTATTATGCAAGAAAGGGAAGGCATTTACGACCCCGTTATATTGGATACATTAGAAGCGATAGTAATAAAATTAGAGCAGGAAAGAATGCCGATACTTATGGCCATTTACGAACTAACGCCGGGAATGATTCTGGCAGATGATGTTTTGGATGGAAATGGCCTGGTGCTAATTACAAAATATCAGGAAGTCACTGATGTTCTAATTAGCCGCTTGAAGAATTACTCCCGTATGGGAATGGTACAGGAACCCATCAAGGTAATAAGCCCAAAGAAAATGTCCTAACCCCTTACTTCCTGTTCGTTCTTAAAAGCAAGGCGGGTAAAAAACTTACTTCCTTTTTAGCAGGTAAAAGCCCAATAATATAGAAACCAGCATGGCTAAAGATCTTTCCGCAACCAGCAATTGCTGTTCAAAAGTATCTATACCCAGGGGGCGGTAATAACCTATGTATAAGGCATTGGAGAGAACCCGAAGTAAATCTGGAACATAATAAACTATAAGTACCATCCCAGTTATCTTCATGGCCAGCGAAAACACGGTTTGAGCAGATTCCGTAGCTATTTCCTCCTCCTCAGGATAGAATTTCTTTACCAGTCTACCGGTGCAATTGAGCAAATATATACCTATTATTAATAAAGCCAGGGGATATACCAGGGTCATTATCTGCTGGTACATAGCCCAATCAGGATAATGATGGCCAAATAACGATGGTACAGTCATAATCAAAACCATTATAGCCTTAATAATGGCTAATATCCCTATAATCCTGATACCCACAGCGAATAAATCAGATGCCGATAACTTCATAAATTAATCCCCCTCCCGCTTTTACTATTGAGATAATACCATAGATTACCTTTGTTTTATACCCTTCTATTTCCAGCCATCCGGTATAAGCACTCATAGAACCGTTAAAGAGTATCCAAGAATTTTTAAGATTTAGACCAAAAGAGATAACACCTATAGTATTGTATAATGATATTAGGAAGGTGAGGAATATTATTACTTTGAAAGGACAGTTTAGTCGTGCTATTGTCTATACCGACCAAATTGACCAGGAAGCTATACGTCAGATAACAGAATTATGTAACCAGAAATTTTGCCGGGACAGTACTATATGTATTATGCCTGATGTTCATGCTGGTGCGGGATGTACCATCGGGACAACCATGACCATAACGGATAAAGTGGTGCCAAATCTGGTGGGGGTAGACATAGGCTGTGGCATAGAAGTAATAAAGTTACAGGAAAAAATCATTGACTTAAAAAAGCTGGATAACCTCATCCGAACGTTTGTACCCAGCGGATTTGATATACGTAAAAAAGAACATCCTTATGTACAGCAGATTTCTCTACATAATCTAAAGGCTCAGAAGCATTTGGATATAAAAAGGGCACGCTTAAGCGTTGGCACTCTGGGCGGTGGCAATCATTTTATTGAAGTAAACGAAGGCAATAATGGTGTACTTTATCTAACTATTCATTCGGGTAGTCGCCATTTGGGCAAGCAGCTGGCTGATTACTATCAGGCCCGGGCTGCTGAAAAGCTAAGCAAGCAACTGAATAATAAGGTGCCACGGGATTTAGCTTATTTAGAAGACCAGGATTTTAAAGATTATATCCATGACATGGAGATTGTTCAGCATTATGCAACTGTAAATCGACAGGCTATTGTTGATGAAATTGTACGTAACATGCAATTTACCGTGGTCGATAAGTTCACTACGATTCATAACTATATTGACACGAAAAATATGATTCTACGTAAAGGAGCCATTTCTGCCCAAAAGGGGGAGAGGGTGATTATTCCCATTAACATGAGAGACGGCAGTATTCTGGCCATAGGTAAGGGCAATCCGGCCTGGAACTACTCTGCGCCTCATGGAGCAGGTCGAATACTAAGCCGCACCCAGGCAAAAAAGCAGCTTTCATTAAAGGAGTTCAGGGAGTCAATGCGAGATATTTATTCCACTTCGGTTCGTGCTTCTACTCTGGATGAGGCGCCAATGGCTTACCGTCCACTGAATGAAATCTTAAAAAACATCCAGGACACGGTAGAAGTAGTTGAGGTGATTAAGCCTATTTATAACTATAAAGCAGGTTAATATATCAGGGGATACCCTGAAGGGCACAGCGGTCCTTTTGATATATTTTATAGCGAAAAGTAGTGTAACCGGTAGCCGCGGCTATGATTGATTTGGAGCTGCTATCGCCTACCTTTCTTATATTGACGTGTACAAAGACGCATGATATGTTGAATATATGGGAAGTTTCCCCGGTAAAACCTGCATATGATTATTTATAATGTAACAAAAGGAGTGAGATTTATGTTATTTCAGAAGAAACACATAGTATTATCTACAATCTTCATTGTAGCACTGGCAATAATATTATTTCTTGATCCACCGGTTCAGGTTCTGGCCGATACAGATATTAAGTTAATTATATGTGACCCTGACTATATCGATAAGGGAAACCCACAAGAGGGTAATACTGTAAACACGGTCCTATCAGCGCCCAGTATTTCTCATGGGGAAAACAGAGAACTGGGTACAGTACAGATTACTGGAAAACCGGGAATAGCAATACCTGTGCACGAGGGTCAAAAGCTGATGATTAAACTTCCACCGGGAACGAGTTATATGAAAACTCCAGATGCTGGTAGTTATACCCAATACATAGAATGGCCAGCTCAATTAAATGGGAAGAAGAATCAGATATGTGATTCTAATAATAAGCCGGGAATAAGCTTTGTCGATGCTACTCCTCGTTCTCTAACGGTAGAGATTAGCCATATAGATACTACCGCAGATATCATGGTGATTAACTTGGTCTTTAACCAGAATAATTATAGTAAGGTGAGGATAGCTCCATTTATCGAAATAGCGGAAGAATATACCCAGGACCCAGAAGGGGAGATTAGTCGTTTGGAATTTTTCATCCGTTTAGCCGAGCTAACCTGGCCGTTTGGTGATTCACGGATTAAATTGAGTGATAGTGATATAATGCCTGGCGATTTGTTCACTGACGTTACCGGTAACGAGGCAGGTATTTATATAATTGTACCTCTCATTGAGAATGACATTATCAAGGGCTATGAAGGAGGATTATTAAAACCGGAGCAGAGTATTTCACGCGCAGAAGCAGCCCATTTAGCGGGCGTGATATTTGGAACTGCTACATCAACCGCCGCTCCCTTTAAAGATCCGTTACCCATTTGGGCGCAAAAAGGAATTACTGGAGCCTATAATGCCGGAATTATCCAGGGCTATTCCGATGGTACTTTCCGTCCCAATATCCCATTAACCAGGGCAGAAGCTATTATTATCCTGCAAAACTGCCTGGAAAGCTATAGTAATCATTAATGGAATGCTGGCCTGTTTTCATTTTTCGCAACCATTAAGAGGGGATCTTACTACGCGAAAACCTATGATTAGATAAATCAGCTATCAATATATTCTTAACATTGCCATAGTAAATAGAAACCTTATACCAGGCTTGCATAGCCAGTATCTATAATGATAAAAGGAGAAAAAAATGAGCGATACAAATAATAACGATAATATCAAAATCCTGGTGTCGGGGGATTCAATATCTAAAGGAGTAATTTATGATGAAACCAGAAATAGATATGCTGTGCTGCAAGAAAATTATGTGAATACAATTAGCACTAAACTTAGAGGCTCCATTAAGAATATTTCAAGGTTTGGCAGTACTTTAACCAGAGGGGTTAGCAAGCTGGAAAACCATATAAGTAAAGAGAATCCGGATATAGTTTTACTTGAATATGGCGGAAATGATTGCGCTTTTAATTGGGATGAAGTGGCAGATAATCCGGATGCTAATCACCTGCCCCAAACAGAAATTAGATTATTTGAGACAGCCCTTCAGGAGACGATAAAGATGCTAACAAATATTAAAGTAACTCCCGTACTTATGACCTTACCTCCACTTAATGCTGAAAAGTACTTGGAATGGGTGAGTAAAAATAATCCTCTTACCCAGGGTAATATTCTTAAATGGCTGGGAAACGTTTCGGAGATTTATTATTGGCAGGAAAAATATAGTTCTGTCATTACAAAAGTTGCAGAAGAAACTCATACCAAATTTATTGACGTTAGAAGTGCATTCCTAAAGCACCCCGATTTTACTAAATTTATATGTAGAGACGGGATGCACCCCAATAGGGAAGGGCATAAGGTAATTGCCGACAAAGTTCTTAATTATATTAAAACGAGCTATGATTTTTTACTGGACCCAACCACAATCCGATAAGTTGGTTACTGACCTGGCTTAAGCTTTTAGCACTAACATTTCGCCTATCCGACAGCCGATATTATTGGCAACAACATTACATTTGGCTTGGAGCTGGTAATATATGCAGTTTAGTTCCGCTTATTATTAAGTGTACCAGGAAAGATGGGGTAAAGGGTAGCAGTTATGAAAGTGCCTGGTAGAAGTGGAGTATAATAAGATAAATTACTGAGATTCCTCCCTTATCCATAAGAACCAATGGCCTTGGTTTGGGACCGGTCTTAAAAGGTCACTTTCGATTGGAAGACAAAAGTAAGGCTTTACTATTCCTGCGGTCGGCCAACGGTGAACTGAGTAGGGAAGAGGGAACAAGCACAGTATAAGGAGTAAATGTTGTAATGAAATACCCGGTTAACCTTATAATATTTGACTTTGATGGAGTTATCATTGATTCCGGGCAGGATATAGCCAGTGCAATGCAATATGTATTAAAGCTATTTGAACAGCCTATTTTGACCCGGGAGGAAATAATTAGTTATGTGGGCCACGGAGTGGAATACCTGCTAAGGAACTGCTTCAAAGGCTGTGATGATGATACTATAAAACAGGTGATGCCAATCTACCGGAAACACTATTTAGAAAATGCGGTCGTTGAGACCAGGCTATATGAACACGTAGAGGAAACCTTGGAGTATATTAAAAAATCCGGGGAAGATAATAAAATAGCTCTGGTAACTAATAAACCGGAGGATTTGACCTATAAGATCCTTGATGCGTTAGGGGTCAAACAATACTTTGACATGGTGGTCGGGCCGGAATCGGTAAAGAAAATGAAACCGGACCCAGAAGGCATTCTCCAGGTATTAGAGCAGTTTAAAATACCACCCCAGCAGGCCATAATGGTTGGTGATTCTCATGTTGATGTAGAAGCTGGTAAAAACGCAGGTATTGCAACCTGTGGAGTAACCTACGGACTGGGGGATAGGGAAGAGCTAATTAACTCTTCCCCGGATATTTTAATAAACGATCTGGGAGAGTTGTTAGAGCATATCGAAAATATACCCGCCGGCTCTCCCAAATATTAATGGCTATTTACCAGGACCAACCGTATTCCTTGGTGCCCCTGATAAATAGCCGGCAATATTATTAGCAATTTCGTTTACCAGGGTGTTACGAGCCTCCCGACTGGCCCAGGCAATATGGGGAGTAATGAAAAGCCGCCCAGGGTTGTTAATTTGTAGCAGAGGATTTTCTCTATCTATTGGTTCTCTTTCTAACACATCCAGAGCTGCGCCCCCAATCAATCCCTCATCCAGGGCTCTAGCCAAATCAGCTTCGTTTACAATACCTCCCCGCCCCAAATTAAGAAAAATAGCATGAGACTGCATCAATTGCAGACGCTCGTAGTGCAGGAGATTAAAGGTTTTTTCATTTAACGGTGCATGAATAGAGACTATATCTGCCGTTTGCAGTAAATCATCCAATTCTACCCTGGTATAGTCGGGGTTGCGATTAGCTCCAGAAGTAGAATAGTAAATGACCTTACAACCAAACTCCCGGGCTACACCTGCTACCGCTTGCCCAATCGTACCCAAACCAATAATTCCCCAGGTCTTGTTATAAAGCTCCCAGAAGGGACGATCCAGATGAGTAAAGATGCTACTTTCAGCATAAGCACCTGATTTAACATAGGCATCATAATAAGCCAACGATTCCAGCAGGTAAAACAACATAGCAAATGTATGCTGGACTACGCTACGGGTAGAGTAACCAGCCACATTACATACCGTTATGTTTCGAGTTTGGGTATACTGCAAATCAATATTGTTTGTACCGGTAGCAGATACGCAAATTAACTTCACCAGCGGTGCATGCTGTAGATTAGAACTGTTCAGAACCACTTTATTAGTAATAACAATTTCGCAATCCTGGATTCGCTCCACCACATTTTCAGGACTGGTAGTATCATAAACCACAACCTCGCCAAACTGGTCAAAAACTGTAAAATCAGCATCTTCTCCCAGAGTTTTAGCATCTAAAATACATATTTTAGCCATAGTTAATCCCTTCTTTATCTAATCTTTTTTATTAACCATCAGTTTATCAGGAATACACAAGAAAGGGTAGTATATCATAGGTACAGGCCCTTCAATAAATTAATTCTAAATAGCTATGTAAATGAAGAAATGCCAACCAGCCAATAATATAAAAATCCCGGCAGTAATTAATGTACCCTTATAAGCGGTGCTGGGTTGGTAACGAAAGGCAACTATCATTGCTATGGTAAATATTAATATGCAAAAAGTTTTGAACAGAAACGCCCATTCCGGACCAATTGCCAGCATATATTTCATAATTGGATTACCCTCGATATCCGTCCCGAAGAGATGATAAAGCCTGATAGTTGAAATAATATCAAAATAATTCAGTATAAATATCAGCAATAGTAATAAATAGAACCGGCGATTACTAACAAACACAGAAATTCACCTCTAATAGCAACCTACCAAGGAGAAGCCAATCCTCGGCGTTTATCTATCAGAAGTATCTGTATTCAAGCCTAATAATATTACTGCAGGTCAAAATTAAACTGTGACCACCGATTTACCTGGTTAGTCTTAGTTATATCAATTGCTATTAGATTTTCGTTATAATACATTTAGTAAAAGGAGGCAGAATGAGTGGTAGTTTCATTAATAGGATTAGTGCTAGTGGTTATAGTATTGATATTGGCAACTACTGCAATATCGGCAACCAGGGGAAATTCAAAAGAGGGAGGGAACATAATGATGAAAAACGTTTATATTTATGTGGTCTTATTTGCAACCTTAATGATGATAATCGGCGGAAGCGTAAGCGCATTCATGGCCGTTGCCGACATTGTTGCTCCTGCTCCTTATCACCAGTCATTTGAAGAATTTAGACAATGGGGGTTTGAAAAGTCTGAAAATGCGAATACCAAAGCTAATCTTAGCGAAACTGAGTTAAAAGCAAGATATGATGCTCTAGTTGTAGCTGAAAAAGACCGTCAAGTTAACCGAGCTAAAAATAGCCTGGTAAAAAGCATGGGTTGGATTATTATTCCACTACCAGTATTTATAGTTTTTCAAAGACGGCTAAAGTCAAGCCCGGAGGTTTAAATTACCAGTTAGTGTGTTCAATACCCAATACTACCTTATTTCAGCTATTCCAGAGAAAAGCTGGTAGAATCTTCAACTAGTCAGGCGGGGATTTGTTAAGTTAAGGTAAAGGAAAAGGAGGTATGCGCATGAAAAAAATTCTAGTACCCGTTTTAGCCCTTTTCCTTATCCTGGTACCCATACATAGTCTCAATGCCGGGACCAACCAGGCATGTCACTCCCAGGTTACCCGACTAGTATTTAAAAGCGATCCATGTCGTTTCATAAGTACCAGTATTAAGAATTGTTCTCCGATTATAGGGATGCAAAGATGGACCACTACCCAGCTAAAGACGGTAAAGGTTCATATCTACAACAACCGGGAGGGGACATGGACACAGGGTCCTGCAAAAACTATAACGGTACCTATTCAAAAAACTCCCCAACCAACTCCGGTACCGACACCAAAGCCAGTACCCGTACCTGCACCAACTCCGGTACCAACACCTCAACCGGAGCCAAAACCGGCCCCAGCACCATCTAAGGAAACAGCGGATTTTTCTGCCATGCAACAAGAGATGTTGGCCTACATAAATGCTGAAAGGGCTTCTGTGAATGTGGCACCATTAGCCCTGGACCAGAAACTATGCCAGGGAGCCTATCTTAAGTCAAAAGACATGGCAGTTAACGGATATTTCAGCCACACATCCCCAACCTATGGCAGTCCTTTTGACATGATGAAAAGTCAGGGGATTACCTATAGGATGGCAGGGGAGAACATAGCTAAAAACATCAGTGTAAAAGGTGCCCACACTGCATTTATGAATTCACCAGGCCATAAAGCCAATATTCTTAATCAGGGATTTGGTAAAGTAGGATTAGGGTTTTACCAGGAAGGACAGTATTTGTACGTTACCCAGTGGTTTACAGATTAATTTTAGCGTTCATATTTACCTAAATGCTAAAGAGGCAGTTTAATATTATAAACTGCCTCTTTATGTTTCTATTATTGTCTTAATTGCTATAATGAAAAAAACTATACCGTAAATAATAATTATAATTCAATTATTCGGGGGGAACTACTTTGACTGCTGATAAAAGAGGGTTATTTGATGTGATTGCCCCTTATTATGGTCTGTTCTTTAACTTCCAAGTAAAATACTATCAAAAGATATTGAACAGGGTAGCTCAAGAATTAGATGAAGTAAACTATAAAAATATAATCGATGTAGGTTGTGGAACCGGGGCGCTCTGTTATGTGTTAAATCGGCAGGGATTATCAGTAACTGGTGTTGACGCTGAACCCGGCATGTTAAAGATAGCTGAAAAGAAATTACAGAACAGCCCTGTATGTCTGGTGCAGGCTGATGCCTTTGGAAAACTGCCTTTTAATGATAAAAGCTTCGATGTTGCTATTTCTTCGTATGTAATCCATGGAATGCCAGCTGCTAGAAGAGAAATATTCTATACAGAAATGAATCGAATAGCCAGGTACAAAGTTATTTTTCATGATTATAACGATAAAAGAAGTTTTCTGACCAGCTTAGTGGAGTGGTTGGAGAAGGGAGACTACTTTAATTTTATCAAGCAGGCGAAGAAGGAAATTGCTGATAATTTTAAAGACCTTCGGGTAGTTCAGGTTGATAAGCGAGCCGCCTGGTATATCTGTACACCATTTAGCATAGAAACCGAAAAGAGCCAGAAGATTACTTCTCCCTGATAACATTCTCATATCGGTGATGCCAGGAATAACATCCACCGGGTGCAATAACTTATTACATTATCTTTTATGTTTATTTCTAAAAAGAATGCAACCGTAATCGTTGTTAGAATTCTGTACGGCAAACTTTACTGTAGATGACCTTTACTTCTCTCCTATGCAGCATAACCAATTATTAGCTTCCACCACTGCACTAGTTACATCCTTAAACTGCGCCTCCACCAGGTACTTCTTCAATTCTTCCGGGGCAAATATCTGCATATCTCCAGCAGCAGAATAGGCTTCATTTCTTTCCCGGAATAGCTCACTTTGATACACTTCATTAATGATAATAAACTTGCCGGCAGGCTTTAAGACCCGTTTTATTTCTTTAAAGCATTCGCCCAGATCTGGCCAAAAATAAACGGTTTCCACCGCCGTTACTATATCAAAGTAATTATCTATAAAAGGAAGTTCATTAACAGCAGCTTGCCGTATTTCTACTCGACCTTTCTTAATCAATTCCTCGTTATAAGCATTGGACCAGGCTACACAATCTGGTGAATAATCAATCCCGTAGACCTTTCCCTCAGAGGCCATTTCGGCCATCCGGTGAATTGTTCGCCCTCCTCCGCAACCCACATCCAATATGATACTATCAGGTGCAATAGAAAACTGTTCCATTCCCCAGCTAGTCAACGCATAATGACTTTCATTCATCCTATCGGCGAGTAGCTTCCCCTGTTCACCGGAAGGTTTTTTACATTGATTAATTTGTTGGGAAAGTTCATTCATAATAAGACCCCTAACTCTCGCAGATTTTAACGGATATTGTATTAGATACTAACATTACTCCTGTTATTATACCATCCTCTATATAGTCTCCGATGCAGCATAACCAATTATTAACCTCTACCACTGCAAAGATGTTCTAAATCTCCCTTCCACAGCACTTCTTGAATTTCTTGCCACTTCCGCATGGACATGGGTCATTTCGGCCTACCTTTTTTCGCGTCTTCATATTAATTATGTTAGTCTCGGGCGAGGAAAGGGGGTTTAGATACTATTTTCAGGCTGATAAACCAGCCACGTTAAGTTGGGCATAGCATCAGTGACCTAAAAATCTGTCCAGCAAAATATCCTCGATATTTCGTCTGCTGTCAATCACAGCCAATACCCATACTTTATTATCTTCAGTCCTATAAATGATTCGCCACGGCTGGTAAATTAACTCCCTGTAGATTAAAATACCGTAATAACTCAACTCTGGAACGATTCTTCCCTGCAAGGGCATTTGCTGCAGATTACCGGCTTTTTGTTTAATGGCGAAATAAATTTTTCTGGCTTGATTCTCACTATCGGTAGCAATGTATGCAATTATTTTTCTTAAGTCCTGCTGGGCAGTTAGAGTCCAGAATACTTGGTAAGAACCTTTATTCATGATTGTATCTTTCTAAATTCATCATCCAGAGCTGAAAAAAACTCATCCTGCGACAAGACCTTCTCGTCCACTATATTCCGTTCTCCCTGAGCCAGGAGTTTTAACAAACCAAGAGCCTTTCTCATTTTTTCGTAGGATTCAGTATCCAGCAATACCGCTTTAGCCTCACCATTTTGAGTAACATAGACAGGTCGGTGAGTCTCGTTTACCTGCGCCAGAATCTCAGCGGCATTGGCCTTAATATAAGAAATAGGCCTGATGTCTTCCTTAATATTCATCCTTCATCACCTCAGTACGAATATAGTACTAAATTAAGACCACTACGTCAAGAATCCCACAACCTGCCATTAAAAACAATTTGAAGCTTTGTATTCCTAATGTTATAGCTGGTATCAAACGACATATTCCAGCCGGTATAGTATGAAATACCAGGGTATATTTTGTATAATAGATGCACTACATTTAGAACTGTGAAAGGTTAAATAAATGACCTACAAAACTATAGATGATACCACCATCGCCGAAATTATTATAAAAAAATCCAGGTTTATTTGTATCCTGATACCTCTGAATCAAATACAAGATATAGATAACGGACGCAATGAGTTTAAACAAAAATATCCCGGGGCCAATCATTATTGTTTTGCTTATAGATTAAGGCAGGATGGCAGTACATTAGAACGATGCAGTGATGACGGTGAACCAGGCGGAACTGCAGGCTGGCCTATGCTTAATATATTGGCACAGAACGATTTAGAAAACATTATGGCTATTGTAGTCCGTTATTTTGGCGGAACCCTGCTGGGAACCGGCGGACTGGTCAAGGCATATACCCAATCTGTTCAATCAGCTCTGGAAAAAGCCCGGATT
>CAZAZH010000035.1:0-17778 GCA_964489585.1 uncultured Syntrophomonas sp. | reverse complement strand
CCCCTTGTCCCTACCCTCTTACCCCTGGCAGCTACAGTAGTTTCTTCTTGAATCACTATTTTAGAAAAACCCAAACTTTTAATTCTAATATTCAACTCTCCGTCTCCCTCAAATAACCTTACTGTTTAAATTCATTTTTCCCCACCTGGTATCTTGAATACAGAAATATTTTTGGTGAAAATTAGTATCATAGAGCTGCTGATTATGCACTCGGTTAAAAGAATCTATAACAGGGTAATCAATCAAGGGAAGGAGGTGTTCTTTTGGAGCAAGTAGTCATAAATGTAGCCGGAATGAGTTGTAAACATTGCAAAATGGCGGTGGAAAAGTCATTGCAAAGCCTTTCCGGGGTAACTAATGCGGAGGTTGACCTGGTCGCAAATATAGTAAAAATAGCTTATGATATGGGCAAAGTAAACCTGGATGATTTAGAAAAAGCAATCACTGATGCAGGATATGAAGTTGTTAAATAGAAACCCCAATGAACGTTACGGGGCATAAACATCAAAATGCAAAAGGGGATACTGCTTTGGAGGAGATAAAAAGCACCATCAAAATAGGCGGAATGTCCTGTGCAGCCTGCTCAGCCCGGGTGGAGAAGAAACTGAACAGCCTGCCTGGGGTGACCCAGGCCCAGGTTAACCTTCTTAATAATAAAGCCACCATTCTTTATGACCCAGAATTAATTAAGCAGGCAGAACTGGAAGAAGCGGTATGGCAGACTGGATACGAAGTACTGGCAGAAGAAGAAGGCAAATATCTTAATGTTTCCCTGGCTATTGAAGGCATGTCCTGTGCCGCCTGCTCAGCCCGCATAGATAAAAAACTGAACAGCACCCTGGGGGTGGTTAATGCCAGTGTCAACCTTCTTACCAACCAGGCAACGGTAGAGTATGATCCCCAGGTAATCAGCGTTAGCGAAATTGAAAAAGCGGTAGATAATCTGGGATACCAGGCCCATTGGATAGAGAAACGGGAGTTTAAGCTCGATAGCCCGGACGATGATATGGAAACTAAGAAGTTAAAGCTATTGCTAGGGGCTTCTATTATTCTGGCATTTCCTCTAATACTTAACATGATATTGATGCTATTTAAGGTCCAGGTGCCCCTTTTGCATAATCCCTACTTACAAATAGCTCTGGCTACACCAGTTCAATTCATTATTGGCTACCGTTTTTATAGAAGTGCGTTTCTGGCCCTGCGTTCCGGGGGAAGTAATATGGATGTGCTGGTAGTACTGGGTACTTCGGCGGCCTATTTATTTAGCCTCTATAATATATTTTTCCAGGGTGACCGCCAAAATATATATTTCGAGGCCTCGGCCACTATTATTACCCTGGTGTTATTAGGTAAATACCTGGAGGAACGAGCTAAGAATAAAACCTCTGAGGCCATCCGGGTTCTTGGCGGATTACAGCCCCGTTCAGCCAGGGTAATACGGCAGACAGAGGAAATGGATGTACCCATAGAGGAGGTTAGAACCGGTGACCTGGTAGTTATTCGCCCGGGCGAAAGAATTCCGGTTGACGGAATAGTACAGGAAGGCAGTTCATCAGTTGACGAATCCATGTTAACCGGGGAAAGCCTGCCGGTGGAAAAAAGACCAGGTGATGAAGTGGTAGGTGCCAGCATCAATAAAAACGGCAGTTTGAAATTTGTGGTTACCCGCACCGGTCAGGATACCACCTTGGCCCAGATTATAAGAATTGTAGAGGAGGCCCAGGAATCTAAAGCCCCGATACAAAAATTAGCCGATCAAGTTTCAGGTATTTTTGTCCCTGCGGTTATGGGGATTGCCCTGTTAACATTTACCCTGCAGTTCTGGTTCAGCGGTAATATTAATACGGCCATCATTACAGCAGTTGCGGTTCTGGTAATAGCCTGTCCCTGTGCCCTGGGTTTGGCTACTCCCACTGCCATTATGGTAGGAACGGGCAAGGGAGCTGAAAATGGTCTCCTCATAAAAGGGGGCGAATATTTACAGCTACTGCAAAAGCTAGATGTAATAGTTCTGGACAAGACCGGTACCATAACCCGGGGTAAGCCTGCTCTTACCGATATAATAACCCTGAGCCATTACGGGCGGGATGAAGTACTGCGCTGGGCTGGAATCCTGGAAAAACGTTCCGAACATCCTCTGGGTCAGGCCATTTATGCCCGTGCCCGGGAACAGTTTGGAGACTTGCCCGATCCCCGGGATTTTAATAATTTTCCCGGTCAAGGTGTAGCGGGAAAAAGTGATAATCTGGCATTAACTATAGGTAACCGCAGTTTTATGCATAATCAGGGCATAGAGACCACCGGTGGTGAAACCCAGGCTATAGGACTGGAGGAAGCAGGTAAAACTGCTATGTATCTGGCAATAGACGGGAAACTAACGGGCTTGCTAGCAGTGGCTGATACCATTAAGGACAATGCGGTTGACGCTATTCAAGCACTAAAAGATATGAACCTGGAAGTATACATGATTAGTGGAGATAACCAGCGTACTGCACAGGCTATTGCCCGGCAGGTAGGAATCGAAAGGGTGTTGGCCGAAGTACTGCCCGAGAGAAAAGCAGAGGAAGTAGAGAAAATTAGGCAAAGTAGAAAAATAGTGGCTATGGTGGGTGACGGAATTAATGATGCTCCGGCTCTGGCCACTGCTGATATCGGAATAGCCATTGGTACTGGAACCGACGTAGCCATGGAAACAGCCAACATTGTGTTAACCAGCGGTGATCTACGCGGCATTTCTGCAGCCATAAAATTATCCCGCCGTACCATGCGAACAATCAAGCAAAATTTATTCTGGGCCTTTTTCTATAATAGCATCGGCATACCTTTTGCCGCTTTGGGCTTTTTATCCCCGGTCATAGCGGGAGCAGCCATGGCTTTTAGTTCCGTATCAGTTGTTAGCAATTCACTACGTTTAAGACGGTTTGAGGCATAAATTGACCATTGGTACATACTATATACTCCTCCCCCGCTCAGTATTTGCACTGGTTTACCATATAAGGCATACCCAAGAAACCTTCCACATACATGGGCACAATTCGTTTACTAGCTTTGGGGCGGTACTGTAATCAGGATAAACATGTTGTAATCAGCCCCGGCATCTCCGCCAGTCCCATAGGTAATGCCAATGTGCTGGAAGATGATACGCATCTTGCAGTTGTTATTTTCAACATCCAAAGTCAGCTCTTCAGCATCCAGGGCCTCCTTGGGCCGATTACTAATACCGGCAATCGAAACGGCGAAATCATATAGACCTGTGGATATGAGCTTTTCACCCGTAGCATTTTGAACTGATACCCGGGTTTCCTTCGCCGATACGGGGTCAAGTATGAGTTTATATGGGATTCCGCTTACTTTAAAGTCATAAGTCATGATTTCTTTAGGATCCATCCCCCTATAAGTACCGGCCTGGAGTAGAACATCATAGCCCTCAATGTTCAACGGCTTCTGCATATCCAGATGGGCAAAAAAGTGGTTCTGGTCGTCCCCCAGGTATTTATAAGCGGGCTCAAAACCCAGGTTCTTCTCCATATCTCTATTAGTTTCAAAATCAGCCGGAAGCCAGGTAACCTCTTTAAGATAACCCCGCCTTTCCAGATAGTTTAAGATGCTGGTCGTTTCCAGCCGTAAGGTCAAATCGGCATCAGTCTTGGGAGTGATTTTACCGTTTACCAATACACCTTCTGTCTGCAGGTAGTTTTCCAGCCGACTTATCTGACTGTTACGTGATACGGTAAAAGCATCCACAGGCGGAAGAATCGAAAGTATGGCAAAAGCTGCTGCCAGCAGAGCAATAAGACCATTTTTCTTTACCGGCTTAAAGGATAGCACTACACCAATAACTATCGAAAAGATACCAAACAAAGTAATATAGTAGCGGGATTCCGTAACACCATAAGCACTTACTCGTATATATACTGAAATGAGCTGCATAACTACAATTGGAATCAATACCTTAGGAAAAATACGCTGATACAGTATAGCAAAGCGGTTTTCCAGCCCGCTGGCCAAAATATAGATGATAAGTCCGGCAGCAGAATAAGCTAAAATCATGGGTCCCAGCTGACCAGTTGGCCAGTTCATGGTAATCGCGATTTTGATGAAGTAGGCCAGCAAAACCAGTGTATATGTGGCAACCAATGGAACAGCTATGTAGGAAATAAGTATCTCCAGGAAGCGAGGACACTGACTTGCCTCCCGGGCATATGTCTGATCCAATTCCGTTTCCGAATTAAAACGGGGCAGGAGTGAAAGATAATAAGTGGTTGCAAAAAGAATCCAGACGATGGCCATCATATATCCATAAGCATCACTGTTTACCTTAAAAAGTAGAATATCGATAGCCCCAATAATCGATGCCAAACCAGCCGCAAGTACCCCAGCATAGAGAATCGATGTTAAGGCTGATTTAAAGTGGATCAGGGCCACGCTGTTAAAATCAAATATGTCCCGGTAAGATGGCAGCCAGATGAAAGCACAAAACATAGAGAATACCGCCACCGATGTTCGGGCACCTACTGCGTAATCTATTGCCGGTGCCGGGGAGATGATGAAATAATAGCCCAGAGTGAGAAGAGCGGATAATGCATATACTGCCCAACGCCACCTGCCCAGGCGCGGGAAACGTTCACAGGCGAATTGGGCGGTTACCCCTATGAAAGAACCCAACAGACAGACAAACATTAGCTTCTGGATAATTAAATCGGGGCTTTTATGCAGAGAAATCATGTAACAGGTCAAAGCGGTGCAACAAATCAAAAAGAATATGGTTAACGGAAAACGCAATACTGCTTTGGATAATCCCTGAATCAGCTTAAGGAGGGCTTTACTAAAACGTTTCATGTTATCTCCGCCTCTCAATTTTAAATACATTTCAATATTACTATATTGTTAGCTTTTCTTTGAATGGCAAAAATAAACAATAACGAGAGCAAGTGGGGACGGTTCTAGCCTTGCGTGCGTAACAGCAAGGCTAGAACCGTCCCCACTTGCTTCCCACTTGTTTCCTGGATATTATGGAAAGCACAAAATGCAAGTTTGTTGCAAGTACAGGCATAGAAGTTACAGCTTTACATAACGGTTTAGTTTCCACAACACCGTTCACAGGCCACATATCCAGCGGCCTCGGCCTCCTTTTTGCTTTCAAAAAATACTATGTCTTCCGGGTTTTGTTTACCGGCATAGTGGCAATCCATGCGGTGATATTGCATTGAGTTGATATTACCCAGGCAACCTGGAAAGTCAGGGGGTTCTCCAGCCGGCTGGTGTATGGGTATGTCTTCCATGACATTAGTTGGCGATGTGATGGTAACACTCTGGGTCCCCCCATTCCATTGTACATCAGCTCCAAATGCCTCACCTACAAAACGCAGCGGAACCAGAGTACGTCCGCCAACAATTTTCCCGGGTACATCCAATTTGTATGCTTGATCATTGATAAATGCCTCCCGGGCCCCAATCTGCAGCCTGACCGTTCTATCGTTACGAATAGCGGTAGCAGTCTTGCTGGTAGGATCCCAATCAACCGTTGCGCCCAGCGCTTCAAAAATATGGCGCATGGGAACTAATATACGTCCGCCATCATTGATAGGTGCTGTATCAAAACTTAAAGGTTTGCCATCCAGCAAAACCCGAATGACCCGCGCAGGGGTTCCCATCTGCTGGGTACTACCCTTCTGCTGTGTCACCACCAGTGCATTGCTGAGCAAACGCCCGGGAGTAGTTAAATATTTTCCTTTATATAATAATCCCGATGATGCACCTCCATCCAAATTCATGGCATCGGTTAGCCCCAGCTTTTGAGCAACTTCAGCCAGCTCCCTGATGGATACATTAGGCACCGTTCCCATTACCAGAACCCGGTCGGAACGAATGCCAATGAAGCTGCGTTGACCACGGTTGGTCGTTATTTTATCTTCGCTAAAACCCTCTGCTGTTCCGTTGGCGGTAATGCTTCCGTTTTTCAGCAAACTCGGACCCGCACCAATAGTTGTACATACATTCTCCCACGCAATTGGTACCCCTGGTCTCATGCCTCCAGAAAAATCCGTACGGTTATACTCCAGCCTGTAGCTCAGCTGGTTGCCGATTTTAAAGCAGTCCAACCACCTGCTATCTCCAAATACAATGGTATAGCCATTAGCAGGAATCCGGGCCTGACCGTGAACAACTTCTGTGACTCGTTGATTCTCTACAACTGCCGATGTGTAAGAATGAGGCCCAGTAGTGTTACCATAAGCAGGTGTGAAAATAGCAATCGCATCAGGTGTAGCGTAATGATGATTGAACCCCCAGGCATACCAATTATTGGGCCATTCATAACTACCATTTACGCCACCCTTTATACCTACATACAGGGAATCCATGAAAAACTGATTATCCCTGGTAAAACCGACGGCGGTACCAGTATTACCCAGGTGATGAAAATTCCCATGGCTTTGAATCGTACCCCATGGAAATGGTATTCCTTGATAGGCACTAAAAAAGGTGCCATTAATAGCAGCTACCACTTCCGTATTGGCGTTCTTGCTGCGAGCAGCAATATTAGCAAGACTATCTACTTTACCAATTTGTCCGCCCGCTATCTCCGCCTCTATCTCGATTGATGAGTCCTTGAGATCTATGTACACGGCCTGTACATTCCTGGTACCAAAGGAGCATTTCAAACTGTGGCTTTGTGCATCTACGCTGGCCCCCTGCCCCACAGGCGGTTTCAGTAAAACAGCTAAAAACAGCACGAAAATAAATGAACCGACCATACCACTCTTTTTGACATGTTTGTTACCCCAAAATACCTTAAACACTAGCAGTCCTCCTATTCTTCCCCCGTTACCGTGTTGACATAAAATACTTCACCAATAATTATGACCAGTCCTTTTCCCTCGGTTAGCTTTACTTAATATATCATGAAATTCGCCAAAACCTGCCTCTTTCCTTCCTTTAAACCCTATGCAACCAAAACGTCCGTCAAAAAAATATCGAAACTACTGCGAAGAGTGACCAGGGGACGGGGTGCGGCTAAATAAATATCCCAGAGCAAAATGAAAAACCGCTTTCCAAGTATTAGGAAAGCAGTTTTGTCTCGTTACCACATGCCCAAATATGATTACCCAAATTGGATTTGGTTAATAATACAACCTAATAGATATAATTTTCTCGCTTTGATGTATACGGGAAGGCTGCTTTAATCTATTTGCCCAGGGTTGGCGGTCGAGGGAGGTTTTCAAGTAGAGTGGGTGCTTTATTTATTGGCAAAGATGTAAAATAAGGTACTAAAGTAGTGAGGCTTATTAGTCCGCCTAAGTATTATGTTACACAAAGAACGTCCCGGTGTAACGTTTATAGAGAATATAGATGTTTCCCGGTCAATGGGTCCAGGGGAAAAACGTTACATATCTCATTTAGAATTTGTATATTTGTTACAGCGACATTCATAACTGTATCATTACCTCCGTAATAAATAGCTACCGTATCGTCCTTGCCCGTTAACGCACCACAGCTGAACACTACATTAGGAACATGGACATAATCAGTCTCTCTTACTAAACAATCGCTTGCACTGGGCATTAATAACGGTTTGGCACTAATACGAAGTTTACTCGGATTAGTTGGTTCTTCCAGGTCATGGAATGCCACCCCCAGGGTATAAGGATTGCCAGCCATAGTTGAACGTACACCATGAAAGATATTTAGCCACCCATACCGAGTCCTAATAGGCGGTGCACCTGGGCCAATCTTAGCCTGGAATGCACTGGGTCCATGACCGCTTCTCATGATTACATTACCGATTTTCCATGGTCCAGTAGGATCTGGTGCGAAACCTGTCCATATTTCCCCAAATGAGCCACCAATATGACCAGTACCGGAGATTTCCCTGCTTTTATCATTTGGACGCATCAAAGCTATCCATTTTTTATCCTTATCAGGTTCAGGAAATATAATCACATTACGCATATCTTGTTCGGATATGGGACCATAGCGAACAACCGTCTTAAAATCCCTGGTTACAGCCATCATAACCTTGACTCTATCAGTAATCTGTTGGTGGTAGGCACTGTAAGTCAATACATACAGGCCGCTGCCCACGGGATTAACCCGCATATCTTCCACGCCGCCGGCCTCAGATTCGATAATGGCGGCAATATCTACACCCTCAGCAAATATGTCATTCTCTGTGGCAGGCAATAAAAATGGCCTGGGGTCAACCCTCCAATCATTTAAGCCATTGTCACTTACAGCTTTTCCTATTACACTACGGCCATCAGCAATATGGGAACGAAAGAGCATTATGGTTTGAGCATTACCATTTGCACCAGTCACTTTTACCATTCCTGCATTATGAACCGTGTAGGTATATAAACGAGCATCATCACCCCATATTTTATTGACATCATGGCATGTTAATATGGGGTTGCCAGGGTAACGTAAAACTGGTTCATTTATGGTTACCGTTCCCTCAAATCCATTCCACTTAACATATGCTTTCGTGCAGCCCATTTCGTTTCCCCCTTTTCCGTGACAGCATAGTTATATAGCAGTAGATTATGCCAATCTGCACACTGATATTTAGCAAGTTATCGGTATGGTCATAGTTTTTGTTCGTAAATTCATTTTGCTACCTGGTCATTATTATAATACGGTAAAAAGAACGCCGCCTCCCAATCTCTAGAGTGCCAATTTTTTTAACAGATCGCCCGTAGATTGAATATTAATATTAACAAACCGATATTACAAGGGCGTTAGTATCCATAAACAACTTGTCAATTACATGATCACGATAAGAACCACGCCGGTTTTAACTATTAATGGCTACGGCCAACAATCAGCTTACCATAATCATAAAGATTAATTTTTAGAAAGGTGATTAGATCTTGTCAAATAGACCATCAAAAAAGTTAACCATTTTTATTACCATAGACACCGAAGATGATTATTTCGAGGTGCCGCGTCTTATTACCGGGGAAGGTCTTGCCGATAACCCTGGGATTCATAAAATCCTGGATATTACGGAGAAATATGGCTTCCTGAGCAACATCTTTTTGGATGCATATAGTCACGTTAATTTTCCACCAGGCCTTTTGCAGAACATTGCCAAATCTATACACAATAGGGGCCACGCGGTGGAACTTCACTCTCATCCCAACTTTGCCAAGCGCTTATTTTTTTACAAGTACCATATATATAAGTATTCCTTGGAAGAACAAATACGGATCCTGGAATATGGTAAACGCCTAATATTTGAATGGATCGGGGAATATCCCATTGCCCATCGCGGGGGTGCTTACGCTGGCAATGATGATACCCTGGTTGCCTTGAACCAGGTAGGTATTCCCATAGACTCTACTTTTTTCTTCCAGCACAAAAACAATCACATGAAAGAAGCATTAACTGTAAATAAGGTATTTTCCTTCGCTCAAACTATTGAAGTACCTGTGACATTCGTTCGAGTGGCCAAACAAGATGGAAGTTATAAGGATACAAAATTTGATATTGATGCTCTTTCCTATGATCAACTTGTTCAAGTAATTAAGTTGGCTAAAGAGCATAATTTACGAACGCTTACGTTGTTTTTGCATAGCTTTTCTTTTATCAATAAAAGGACAAAAGATGCAACTGCTGAAGATCATCCTCAGGCTATATTTCGGTCATTTTCCCGTGGTGGTTCTCTAAAATGCGAGATACTAGGTGTTGATAATAATGATATTGTTAAATACGATCAACTGCTCCATTATATTGCCCAGGATTCAGAAATCGAGGTACTAACATTTCGCCAATGGTACAAAACTTACCAGTCTCTCGATTATGGATCAGATTTCATTCCTATTGTTGACAGTCCTTCCTGAGGAAATAACCATGCAATGTGAAGCATTTCGCTGGCCTGAACAACAAACCCTTATCCTTGATTTTTATCAAGCATTTGATAGCAGCAACTGTATGAATCGATTAAGAGATTTTTTTTCCGCGCCACTGGACAAAGATTATTTGTTGGCAGCAGAGAATATCTGTAACCATGGATTATATTCAATTCCCCCCTATGGATTGATCCAATTTCAATCTATGATCGACTGGCAGGGTGATTCTTCAACTAAAAGAGGTTTTTCCAGATTACTACATGCACACTTTTTTATTAAAAATTTAATTGAGGCCTTTAAGTATACCAATAATAGCCTCTATCTTAGTAAAGGCTATGAGATCATTGAAGATTGGATAGTAAAGAATACTTTTAGGAATGCGATAAACCCAATGGCCTGGCATGATGAGACAACTGCGAGAAGGTTAATCACCTGGATAGCATTTTTTGATGAAGCTCGTAAAATTCTTACCCAAGAAAAACTGGCTTTTCTATTTAGCCATATAAAAAAACATGCCGAATTATTAGGTACCGACAAGTTCTATTCAAAAAATACCAATCACGGAATGTTTCAAGACCAGGCATTAATCGTATACAGCGATTACTTTTCTTTCCTGGAAGGAAGCAAAGAATTAAAATTACTGGCTTGCTCTCGATTAAAGGAATATTTCGATGTAATATTCTCCAAGGAGGGGGTTCATCTAGAACATTCCCCTTACTACCATTCATTAATTGCCAATAAGCTTTTGAGCTATAGTCATTATTTCCAGGACCTGGATGACTCCTTCGGTGATTATTTAATTGAGAAATATTATCGTGCCGCTGCATTTGCAACTTATATTATTAAACCTGATGGATTACTCCCCCAGATCGGAGATACGCAAAGTATCAAACCTGGCAATCAATTGTGGAAGGATAATCCAGTATATCAATATGCAAAAACGCAGGGCAGAAAGGGGCAGCCCCCTGAGGAAAATGACATTGTCTTTCCTGAGGCAGGTTATGCGATATTCAGAGATAGCTGGGCCAAAAAGGAATTGAGTACGTACGTTATGTTTACTGCCGCTTATCATACGAACTATCATAAACATAGTGACGATCTTAGTTTGTGGATTTACGCAAGGGGCAGTGACATTCTTGTGGAATCTGGCCCCGATGGTTACAACAAAGATGAGTTCTCCAACTATTGTTACTCTTCCTTTGCCCATAATGTTTTGATCGTAGATCACAAAGGGCTTCCCCGCACTGATGGAAAGTATTTTGCAACCAAAATAGTGGATTACTTATTAACGCCTGATAAGCCCATTGTTACCGGTATAACCGAGAGATATAAAGGGATTAAACATACTCGGGTCATCGAATATGACAAATTGAATCAAATTATAACAGTATCGGATAATATATCTTCCAGTGATGAACATACATATCAATTATTATGGCATCTAGCTCCAAAAATCGAGGCCATTATTGATGGAAAAGATCACATTACTTTAAAAAAAGAAAACACCTGTATCATGAACATCGAAGTAAAAGGAGACCAAGAATTATCTATATCTAAAGTAAAAGGCCAGCTAGAGCCCTTTATGTTAGGATGGTATTTTAGAAAGTTTGAGGAAAAAGAACCCATATACACGTTGGTTTTCGAATGCCAGGGAAAAGATGTTAATATCTGCACTGATTTTATACTATCAAGTCCTTAACCTCCGACCGCAGCATTACAGTTTTAAACCCTTTTTAAATCTCTAGATGGCCGGCTGAGTCCGGCTTTATTGATTAAAAATCTGCAGCGTGCTGCTGGATCTGATATAACGTTGTCTGGATTGAAACATTATCCTTTATTAAATGCAGACCTGTTCGATATTAGCCTCCAATAAGGACTGAGGTTGGCAAATATAATTGAATCGGTCGGTTGCATATAACTTAATTTTTTCTGAAAAACATTCTTGCGAAATATTTTCATGTTCAAAACAGGACCGATAATTATGATTTAGATTATCAAAAAGCTCTCTTTTAAACACCATCGCAGAACCCCACAGGTAATCAACATACTGGTTTTCCATTCTTATATTATTGAGCCGTAAGGTATCTCCCATACTTGAATAATAGGTACTTTTCCCTATTGCGTTTGCATCCGTATAGTCAAAAGCGCTCATTAAATCTACCAGAAAATTGGGAGCATAATAATCATCAGCACTAAAGAAAGATATATAAGGAAATTTTGCCGTTTTTAGGGCTAATTCAAGTTTTTCTTGAGGTGTAGTATCTGGTTTAATTTGCAAAAGGAAAATGTTTTTATCAGCACATATTTTCTTCTCCTCGACACTAATTTTTGTTTCACTACTGAATTCGGGCAGGCTAATGATTAGTTCTTTAGGAGCATGATTCTGTCTGAGAAAATTATTTATAGCCTGATCAAGAAACTCCTCATTGTGGCATATGCTAATGATTGAAACACCTGGACTTATGTGCTTTTGAGGCGTCAATCCTATGCTGCCCAGGACCTGGTTAAGTCTATGTTTATAAGTATGCTTGCTGAGAACTTCTCTTTGCGTTTTCAAGGCCAATCGATCAAGATATTCTTCATCACCTAATAATTCCTGCAGGTATTGCCTGGTATCATCCTCCGTATGACACAGTTTCACCAAACCCGGGAAGAGCTTTTCGATACCGATGGAGTAATTACTGATCACTGCGGTTCCACAAGCTAATAATTCAAATACCCGGCGTGAAAACATGGTAGGGCTGTTATTAACAGAATTCACATTTAAAAAAACCCGGTATTTTTTATAGGTATGGATCATTTCATCGTACGCCAGGAATCCTTTAATACAGGGCTGATAGATGTCTGGGAAAAGGTAATTTTTGTATTTGAATTCAAACATCCTATCATAGATATGCACATCATATTCCAACGCCGGCGTTAGTAATAATTGTAAGTCTTTTCTTCTATTCTCATGCTTCTGGTTATACCATGTCCCGGCAAAAGCTACCTTTTCAATCTTCTCTTTATCGCGATTAATTGGATTATGCAATCTGGGCTGAGCAGCAAACATTAAAACAAAAACTCTATCATGGCCTAATATCTCTTTGTACCTGGGTATGGAATTAATATCGGTTGTAAAAATATAATCAAAATATTTGGCGGCTTCAATGAAGTGATCAAAGTTAGAGGGATCTTCCTTGTTCCAAAAAACGGTAGGCATGTTGTGTTCTCTACACCAATTGACCAGGTCTCGAAGGGTGTGGTCCTGACTGATATGTAACCCACCGATCTTATTTTTCCATTTTAATTCTTTGCCTTTCCAAGCTGATTCAACAAATAAAAAATGCGGTTGCTCCCGTAGCATGGTTTCTTCCCAATCATCCGGATCTAATTGGATAAAACGCGATTCATATTGAAAACTCTTATAACTAAATTCATCTAATATACAGGCTATTTTATAATCATTATTCAGGTTATTCGGGATATCTTGCTGTACCATCGGAGTAGATTTTACTCCTAAAGGATTATGCCTATAGATTTTCTTTGGCGTTTTGATTGTTATCATATATAAATAGTCCTTCCTAACTTTACGGAAGATAAAACCTATCACCGTTGTCCTAATTGCTTGATCTCCTCATAAAGTTATGATTTCGGACTATTATATTCAGATGTTTATTGAAATGTATCCAAGCAGGTTTATCTGCTGCCAGGACAGCTAGATTTCGGCAAAAATATCTCCCAATGGTATCTTTAGCCCTGCGAAAACGCTTGATTCTATGGTCTCGTCATCTTTTAGGCTTTTAAGGCTTTCTATATCTCTTTCGACGGAAAAGGAATACTGCAAAATACACTTATTCTCCAGATTTACCACCCAGTATTCCGAAACCCCGCTTTTCATGTACAGATTTAGTTTTACAGCCATATCCTTGCCTTTATTAGATGGAGACAATACTTCAACCACCAATGTGGGTACACCCTCATATTTGTTAGACTCGTTGACCTTGTCTATATCACAGATGACAACAATATCCGGTTGGACAACATTGGGATCTTCTTCGAACTTGGTTGCAAAACCGAACAACCTAACATCCAGTGGCGCTGTTAAGGAACGGCAAGACTTTCCCCTAAAATAGTTGTTAAAGTGCCAGGATATTTCGTTGACCACAATCTGATGTTTAATACTTGGCGAAGCCAGCAGATAAATCTCGCCATCAATAAGTTCATACCTCTGGTCAGACGAATCAACCAGTTCCATATATTCTTCATAGCTGATTTCCCTGGTAGTTTTATAACCTTTTGCTTCTTCGTGGACCAGAAAATAATCAGGTTCATTATAGCGAATCAGTTTGGCCACGCTCTTACCGTTTTTGGTAACAATAATATCTTCCTTCTCTACCAGGGAAAGATATTTTCCAAAGGCATTCTGCAAATCTGTGGTATTGACCCGCATAAGCTAACCCCCTCTTTATTAGCTATTATATTAAAATGTATTAGCTAATTTGTCAATTTATATTAGCTAACTAAGGAAGGGTTTATTCCTGCTGTTTTTTAAGGTCATTCACAAATTGCAAACAAATACGGGCCTCTCAATTCAAAAGATTGCTGAATTAGTAGGCGTAAACCGGAGAGTCGTTGCGTGATTAGTATCCAAATCGAACTAACCTGCGGAAAATAATGTGACAAAAGAATCGTCCCCACGTCCCCGTACATCCCAGAAAATGAAAGGAAGCAGCAAGAACGTCCTGCTGCTTCCCAGGTATTTGGGTTAACTTTCGGTGAGAGCTGCTACTAAACTGGATGCTCCGTATTTTTCCCGTAAGCGTGGTTTTTCAATTTTACCGGTAGGATTGCGCGGCACTTTATCAAAAATAATGGCCCGGGGACGCTTATAACGCGGCATGGGAGCACAAAACTTGCTTATCTCTTCTTCCGTACAGTGATAACCTGGTTTTAATTCTATGATAGCCGCTGCTATCTCACCTAAGCGTTTGTCAGGCAGGCCAATAACCGCTACATCCTTTATGGCCTTATGAGCACGTAGGAAATCTTCGATCTGCACCGGGTACAGATTCTCTCCCCCACTGATAATCACGTCTTTTTTCCGATCCACCAAATAAATAAAGCCGTCTTCATCCCTGCGAGCCATATCCCCTGTAAATAGCCAGCCATCCTTGATTATTGCCGCTGTTGCTTCCGGGTCTTTGTAGTAGCACTTCATAACCCCCGGGCCCTTAACTACCAGTTCGCCAACCTGTCCAGGAGCAACGGTATTTCCATTCCCATCAGCGATTTTAACCTGCCAATTGTGACCGGGAATGCCTATGGCCCCAACTTTGTTTATGTTTTCCGTACCTAAATGAACACATCCAGGACCAATCGATTCACTGAGGCCGTAATTTGTATCATAGAGATGATCCGGAAAATACTTTTTCCAACGGCGAATCAGACTGGGCGGAACCGGCTGAGCCCCTATATGCATGAGCCTCCACTGGGACAGCTCATAATCATCCAAATTTACGTCCCCTCTTTCAATGGCATCCAGAATATCCTGGGCCCAGGGAACCAGGAGCCAGACAATGGTGATTTTTTCTTCGGACACGGTTTTAAGGATCCATTCCGGCTTAACCCCGCGCAGTAATACAGCTTTACTTCCTGAAATAAGGCTACCAAACCAGTGCATTTTGGCACCAGTATGATAAAGCGGTGGTATGCATAAAAAGTTGTCCTCCCGGGTTTGACCGTGGTGAACTTGCTCCGTACATGCCGAAGACATTAAACTGCCGTGGTTATGCAATATTGCTTTGGGAAATCCGGTCGTCCCCGATGAAAAATATATTGCCGCATCATCATCATCGGTTAGTCTAATCGGTGGAGCTTCCGAAGAACAGTTGGCCGTAATCCGGTCATAGCTTTCCGCGAAAAGAGGGCGGTTTTCCCCCGCGTAAAAGATGGTTTTAACTTTGGGAATCTGATTGATAATTGATTCCATCCGGTCAATAAATTCAGGTCCAAAAATCAGGGCTGTGCTGTCCGACAAATCCAGGCAGTATTTGATTTCCTCTGCTGTATAGCGGAAATTTAATGGAACCGCAATAGCACCAGCCTTTAATATGCCAAAATAAATGGGCAGCCATTCCAAACAATTCATTAACAGAATCGCTACCTTATCTCCCTTTTTAATTCCCCTTTTGAGCAGCAGATTGGCCAGTCGATTTGCTTTTTCGTCAAAAACACGCCAGGTCATGTCCCGGCGGTATTCCCCGGTCGGGTTGTTTTCGATGAGTTCATATTCCAGCCAGGTTACGTTATTTTTCTCCTGGAGATCCATATTAATCTCGGTCAGACATTTTTCTTGTCCAAACATTTCAGCGTTACGTGATAAAAATTCTGTAATAGGCATTTGTGCTTTCCTCCCGTCCTACCAATCCACAATAATTTAATATGAATAGAAGCCGTATTACCTGACAAGTAATAATACACTACTATGGATTATAAAGCGTTATTTTGTAGTTAACAACACCTTCCTGATAAATTGCCCGACAAGGCTCAGGCAAGACTTCTCTCAAATGCTTAATGTTTGAGGATGGACGTGTATATCTTGAAGAGAAGCTGGTCAAGAAAAATATAACGTTCTACAAGGCATTCAGTTTTTTAATCCTGCATTTTGCGGAAACGAAACTGAGGCCTTGAGATGGATTGTTGATAATCAGTTGTCGCCTTCGCCATTGGGGAGGGCAGCTTTTACCGAGCGAGCATTAGAAAATGCAGTTAAATTTGGCACGAGACAATATCTGATTTTTGCCGCAGGGTATGACAGCTTTGCTTACCGGCAGCCCGAATGGGCATCTCGACTTCAGATTTTTGAGCTTGACCATCCTCTGATGAGTATGGAAAAGAAACAGCGCATAAACGATATTTACGGAAAAAAAAGCCTGCTAATTTAACCTACCTGCCGGTTGACCTGACCGTTACAGCAATTGACGGATACCTTGCTGAGACTGAGTTCAACAGAGCAAAGCTCTCATTCTGCAGCCTGCTTGGAATCTCGTATTATTTATCCAAAGAACATTTTACAAACCTAATCAAAGGTATCTCCAATACGGTTTGCACTGGGAGCATCGTGGTATTCGATTATCCCGACCAGGATACTTATACCGACTAAGCCGGAGAACGTGCAAAAAAGCAGGTAATGCTGGCCGGAGGCGCGGGAGAAGCTATGCTGGCAAGCTATTCATATTCTGATATGGAAGCCCTGCTTGTGAATTGTGGTTTCTTGATTTATGAGCATCTGGAGCCCAAAGAAATTACCGAGCAATATTTTGCTGAATATAACCGTGCAAATCCACAACATATTATGTCAGCATTTAATAATGTAAATTATTGTTTAGCCATCAAGAAATTATTTTGAGGCCAAGCCGAAGAATTTTATTAGCGTAAACCTAAATATTGCGGACTCCAAAAAAGATCCTTCGTCGCCTGCATCTCCTCAGGATAACATTTATGATACTTTTTCAGCAGTCTCGGACCGTCCCCGCGTCACCTCAGGTTATGCTCATAATCTCCGTGACCTCACTGATTTCTTGAGGGCGCATTTAGTATGAAACTTCGTCCAAAGCTTCACATAATGATTTCTTTCGGGAAGGCCTCGTGGCGCATGATACCCCATATTTTATCTATGTATGCAAGGGTATAGTAATTTTCATAGTAGTGGTAATAGAACGCCCCTTTGAGCGTCATTCGATAGATACCCCTTTCTTCAATCACAAAACCCAGCTTTTTGGCTATCCACAATTCAAATCCATATATCTTTTTCAAAGGCACTCCAAAGAAATCTTCAAATTCTTGCGAATTAACCTTTGTGCTGTAAGCAGTCCAAAAAAGATAGTAAATCATTGTTTCCCCATCGGCTTAATGGCAGAATTGGTAAGGGTGAAATCTATGAACGGAT
>CAZAZH010000034.1:16195-18218 GCA_964489585.1 uncultured Syntrophomonas sp. | reverse complement strand
ACCCGGGCAGGTGGACCCAGGGGTGTAAAATACGGGACTACCGGGAACTATGTGACCGGCTTGGAGATAGTACTGCCGGACGGCTCTATAATTACTCCGGGGGGAAAATTTGTTAAACAATCAGTAGGGTATGATATTACTCATTTAATGACCGGTTCCGAAGGTACTTTAGGGGTTATCACCGGGGTTAATCTACGCCTCTTGCCGTTACCGGAAGCAAACCGTACAGTGGTCGTGGTTTGTGAAACCGTGGAACAGGCGGCAGAAATAGTAGCCGAAATTACCGGGCGAGGAGCCGTCCCAGCAATGCTCGAGTTTCTTACCAAACTCGCTATTACCGTCATGAATCAGTACTTCTTTCCGCCACTTTCTGCTGATGGTGAAGGTTATCTGTTTATGTTTTTTGATGGAACCGAAGCCCAAGTTGAATATGAAGCTAAACTGGTGGATGAGATCTGCCGTGATATGAAGGCAAAAGAGGTAAGAGTCATTGAAGATCCTGGAGTAGCAGCAGTTTACTGGTCAGCCCGAGCCAATGTTTATCCAATGATTCAAACTATTTTTGAACGGGCTACTACCGAGGACATTACTGTACCTCGTAATAAACTGCCGGAACTGGTACGGGCGGTACAGGCTATTGCAGCGGCGGAGGGGGTCATGATTGGATTGGCAGGTCATGCTGGGGATGGCAACATACATCCTTCGGTATTATTCCCCCAGGTAACACCTGAAGTCCTGGAAAAAGCTGAAATTGCTATAGATAATCTGATTCGCGCCGGGTTAGATATGGGAGGCACTATTTCCGGTGAACACGGAATTGGTATTCATAAAGCCAAATATTTGGCCTGGGAACTGGGTGATATCCAGATTGAGCTGATGAAACGGATCAAACAAGCATTTGATCCCAAGGGCATCATGAACCCCGGTAAAATATGGATGGAGGATGGTGATAATAATGCTTAGACTGGAAGACTATGAAAAGATCATTGAGAAATGTTCCCATTGCAGTTATTGTCAATCGACCTGTCCATCTTATTTAACCGAACTGAGTGAAAGCTCGGTTGCCAAAAATCGACTGCTCATCATCAAAGAAACGCTTATGCATAAAAACCTTCCGTTTACTCCCCGAGCCCAGGAGATTTTAGATAATTGTCTGCTGTGTACCAATTGCACCCAAACCTGCTCCAGTAAAGTGCCAATTGACGAAATTATTATTGCTGCCCGAATTAAGACTGGGCAAAAGGGCGTCGGCGGTGTCAAGCAATTTGTAATGAGCAAGATGCTGACCCAGAGGGGACTAACCGGGGCGCTGGGCAAAGCAGGCTCCTTAGCCCAAAAATTAGGGATAGCAACCAAAGAGATTCCGCAACTGGCCGGTAAATCTTTTGACAAGATATATTCTGGCACTTATACCCCGGCAGGGACAATTAAAAAGCGGGTTGCCTATTTCGTAGGCTGTGGTACCAACTTCATTTTTCCGGACACCGGTGAAGCAGTTGTCAAGGTTTTAAATCATAACGGCATAGAAGTTATTATTCCTGAAGGGCAGGTATGCTGCGGTATTCCCGCTCTGGGAGAAGGTGACCTGGAAGGTGCTAGAAATATGGTTGAAACCAATATTAATCTTTTTGCTGGATTGGATGTTGATGCCATTATTACCGACTGTACTTCCTGCGGGATGATGTTTAAGGAAAAAGCTGCTAAATGTCTGCCAGACGATGACCCACTACAGGAAAACATTGCAACCGTAACGGCCAAGATTTGGGAAGTAACCGATTATTTGCAGAATCAAGGCCTGGAGGTATTACCCGGACCGTTGGATATAACATGGAGTTATCATGTTCCCTGTCACCGCGGCTGGTCACCTACAGTTAAAGATGCGCCCCGTCAACTATTGGGCCAAATACCAGATGCTAAGCTGAAAGAATTTGATAATCCCGAACAATGCTGTGGGGGGGCTGGAACCTACTTTATGGAACACCGCGAAATAGCAGAAAAAATACGTGCCTCACGTTTAGAGGAC
>CAZAZH010000034.1:0-16095 GCA_964489585.1 uncultured Syntrophomonas sp. | reverse complement strand
ACTTGGGAGTAACGGCAATAGTTTTTAAGGAGAAAACTCTATGAGCAGATCTTTATCCAGAGCGCTTGCTATTTTAGAACTTTATAATGGACGCCAGGGGGAATGGGGCATTTCCGAAATTAGTCGAGAACTTGATTTACCTAAAAGCACAGTGCACGGTTTAGTAATCACCCTGGCTAGCAACCATTATTTAGAAAAAGCCGAGAGCGGTAAATATAGATTGGGCATGAAAGTTTATGAATTGGGCCTAACTTATCAAGCCAGTGCCCGTCTGGGCTCAGTGGCGGAACCACATGTAAAAGACCTGGCTACAAAATATCAGCAAGCAGTTCACATCGCAATTTATGCCGGGAGAATGGCAGTTTTCGTAATCGGTAACAAAGCAGGTACCAGTCACGTCATTTTCCCCCGGGTTGGCGCTGGTATTGCAGCTTATTGCACAGGCGTTGGCAAGGTACTGCTGGCCTGGCAGTCGGCAGCTCATATTGAGGAATATTTACAGCACGAAGAGCTGCAACCGTATACAAAAAACACTATTACCGATCCGTTGCAGTTAAGAAAGGAACTCCAACAAGTAAGAGAATACGGTTATGCTGTTGATCGGGAGGAAACAGTAAAAGGAATTGGATGTATCGCCGCCCCTATTTTTGGCTCATCCAATCAAGTAATAGCCGCATTAAGTGTATCCGGAGAAGTTAACTTGGTACTAAGAAAAAAACTACGGGAATGTATTATAGATGTAAATCATGCTGCCAAAACAATTTCCATCGCAATGGGCTATAGAGGTGAGTATCCACTTCCATGGCTGAATCTGTAATACCGGTGACAGCTGCAAAAATTCCCCGAAACAACCCTTCCAGGTCGCTAGACCGCGGTTTCTGCTAGAATCTATAATCCTGGTGACAAATGTTAAAATACCTGCTGCCCATATTGATAGAAGGAAGCAAAAGAACCGTCCCCGTGCTTCCTTCCAAAGGGTTCAATTCTTACAATAACTTTCCCTATCTTCCTTTTTTTAATTGAATTGAGATGTTCCTACCATTATAATTGAATCAGAGCAGATATTACGTTATCGAAAATTTCCTAGCCAAATATTCTAACGGTCGTACAAGGGGGTGATATTAACGAATATGAACTTTTTCATCAATAAATCTATTAAGAGGAGGCAAGTTTTATGGACCAATATGTAACAGAAGAACAAATGCAGCGACTTGTAGATTTTAAAGGAGCTCGTGAATATCACCTTAAGAAAAAACGGGACAAGACTGATAAACGGATGAGTTTAAGCGAGGCCATTGCCCAGTATGTAGAAGACGGGGACATTTTTGCCGAAACCGGTTTTGCTTATGTCCGGGCTCCATTACAGGCATATTTTGAAATGATTCGCCAGAAGAAACAGAATCTGGTGGGGATTGGGTCACCGATGTCTAACTGCTCATACTTAATGGCGCTGGGGCTAATGAAGGCTATTCATTTATCATACATAGGCGTAGAAATGAGGGGTAATGATAAAAACTTTGCCCGGGTTATCAAGAGTAAACAGGCAAAGATTGTTTCCATCTGGAGTCACGGTTCCATGGCTCTGGGATTTAAAGCGGCCCAGCTAGGTGCTCCTTTTATCGCCTCCAAACAATTACTAGGTTCGGATATGTTAAAACAAAACCCTTATGTCAAGGTAATTGACAGCCCGGTAGGCAAGGATAAAGACCCGGTCTGCTTGATTCCGGCTTTATTCCCGGATGTTTGTATCATTCATGTCCAAAAAGCAGACCGTTATGGTAATGCCATCATTGATGGTCCGGCAATAAATGATATAGCGCTGGCCGCGGCTTGCCGCAAGGTTATTCTTACTGCTGAAAGGATAGTACCGGAGATGGCCATTCGCGAAAATACCAGTGCCTCCATACCTTTTTGGTATGTGGATGCTGTAGTTGATATGCCTTATGGGGCCTTACCTGGCTGCTGTCCTGGTTATTATTACTGGGCTCGCGAATGGTGGGAATGGCTGGTACGCAATGTGACACCTAGAGAAGAAAATATTGATGCTTTCTTTGATTACTGGGTATATAGTACAAAAGATCAGTATGATTTTATTGAAAAACTTGGGGGAGTTCGTTTTATAGATCATGCCCGCCAGTTAATGGAAGCTGCTGAAGCCAATATTGACGATTCCAAGGTTAGTTTTGCCTACGAAGAAGTCATACCCAAATGGGATTAGGAAGGAGGTTATAATTGATGAGTAAAATAGCACCGGCAAACCCCCTGGAAATGCTAGCCTACAATATATCTTTAGAGATTGAAAACGGGCAGATTGTTTACGTGGGAACCGGCCTTCCCATGGTAGGTGCCCTGTTGGCAGCCAAGACCCATGCCCCCAACATAACCATGGTTTTTGAAAGTGGCGGGCAGGATCCTCTAGAAGGAGATATGCCCTGGTCAGTAGGTTGTCCCTTCACTTTCCGCAAATCTCCTATGGTTCAGGAAATGGCTACTTCCTTTGGCCAGTGTGCCATGGGATATGTAGATATCGCCTTTCAGGGTGGGGCTCAAATAGACATGTATGGTAATGTTAACACCTCTGTTATCGGTTCTTATGAAAATCTTAAATCTATACTACCGGGTAGTGGCGGCGGAAATGATATCGGATCACTGACTGAGAAATCCGTACTGGTTGGTTTACAAACTCCCGATCGTTTTCCTGAAAAGGTAGATTTTATCACTACCCCTGGTTACCTGGATGGTGGCGATTCTCGGGAGAAAGCTGGACTAATTGGAGGTCCGGTGGCAGTAGTGACCCAGTGTGGTGTTTTTGATTTTGAACCGGTAAGTAAAAGGATGCGGATAAAAGGCTTAAATCCGGGTATGACCGTGGAAATAGCTCAGGCCTGTACCGGTTTTGAGTTACTGCTTCCTGATGGTGAAGTTCCCATTATTACTGCTCCTAGTGACGAGGTATTGGAAACCTTACGCAACGTTGTTGACCCCCGCCGGGTCTTCACCAAAATGCCAGGGAGCTAATAAGAAAAGGTGACAGGGGACGGTTCCTGTGTCACCTTAAGCTTAAGGTGACACAGGAACCGTCCCCTGTCACCTGACGCACAAGGGGGTATTGTAATTGGCATCAAATTATGTTTATACGTCACGAGATCACAAGTTTATATTTAAAGAATGGCTTGACATGGGGAAAGTTTTTGGTTTCGATGCTTTTAAGGACTATTACAGTGTAGACGATATAGACAATATCCTGGATCAGGCATTGAAAGTAGCCCGGGAAGTTACCGCTCCTAGTAGAGATGATAATGAACTAATTCAGGCTCAATTTAACGAAGGTAAAGTAACAGTTCCCCCGTCCTTTAAAGAAGCTTACTGGTTTTTAAATCAGAATGGGTGGGGCGGAAGCAATGAGGATGAGGAAACTGAAGGTCATATGCCGCAGACTCTTTTTAGAGCTTGTATTGAATATCAGATGGCAGCCAATGCCGCCTTAATGCCTTATATACTGGCTACTGCAGGGGCTGCAACACTCATCACCAATTTTGGCAGTGAACATGTAAAAAACCTATATAAAGAGAAGATGTACAGCGGGGAATGGAGCGGTACTATGTGCCTTACTGAACCCAATGCTGGTACTGATGTAGGTGATTTGTTAACCAGGGCTTATCCTACCGAAGTAGAAGGAATTTATCGTATCAAGGGCACTAAATGCTTTATTACCGGCGGGGAACAGGATATTACGGAAAACATTATTCACCTGGTACTGGCCCGGGTGGAAGGTGCCAAACCAGGTACCAGAGGGATATCTTTATTTGCCGTGCCTAAAATGTGGGTGGATGATGATGGTAATATCGTAGGCAGCAATGATGTAAACTGTGTAGGTATAGAACATAAGATGGGAATCAAGGGCTCAGCTACCTGTGTTATGGCTTTTGGTGAGGATAATCAGTGCCGCGGTTATATCCTGGGTAATCCTCCTGATGCTGAAGGTCGGGGTGAAGGTATGGCCCAAATGTTCCAGATGATGAATGGAGCCCGCATGGAAACTGGACATGCCGCCCTATCAGAGACTGCCCTGGCTTATAATAATGCAGTCGCTTATGCTACCGAACGTATTCAGGGGCGTCCCATCACCAACTCCAAAGCAGAAAGAATGCCTATTATTAAGCACGAAGATGTACGCAGAATGCTGCTTGATCTGAAAGCATATGTAGAAGCCTTGCGCGCCTTAATATTTAGGACTTATTACTATTTTGATATTGTTCAGTATTCCAAGGACCCGGATGAAGTAAGAAGGGTGAAAGCCCGCCTGGAAGTTAATACTCCCATAGTAAAGGCCTATTGCTCCGACCGGGCCTGGGAATTGACGGCTGAGGCCATGCAGGTGTTCGGTGGTAATGGTTATTCCGAAGAATATCCTATTGCCGAGCTCTGTAGAGATGTAAAAATATACTCCATATGGGAAGGTACCAACTATATACAGTCAATGGACTTGATAGGTCGGAAATGGATGATGGGTAAGGGGAAAGTTTTTGCTGACTGGCTGGCGGAAATAGAAGAATTTGCAACGGCCAATGCCAGTGCCACCAATTTTGAAAAAGAAATGGCTATACTCCTGCGGGCAGTTAATGCCTATAAAGAGATTCAGAGTACGATAGCCTCGTATTTTATGAATCAGAAGATTTCTATGATGCCGCTTTATGCCACCAGGATACTACACGCCAGTGGGGAACTAATTTGCGGGCAGCTTATACTGGAACAGGCATTATTAGCCCAGAAGAAGATTGATGAACTGGGTAATGACCATTATGACTATCCCTTCTACAACGGCAAGGTAAATGCAGCTAAATATTTTGTCAGAAACATAGTACCTAATATCTTTAGAACTTTGGAAGTAGTAAAGGAAGGCGATACTTCGGTATTGGATATTGTCGAAGAGGCATTCCTGGTGTAAGATTCACAAATAAACTGCCTGGAAAGGGTTTAGAAACTTCTTTCCAGGCAGTTATAAAAAAAAGCAGGTTTTGCACCTGCCTTTTTTGTTTTAATAATCTATTTTGAACTATTTGGACTGTGCGGCTTTAGTCCAGGGACCAAAGGGTGCACCGATAGGAAGCACGGTATAACCGTAGTGAGTATTTAGTACGGTGGCAGCTGAGCCATAGAAAGAAAAGATCGCAATACCCAGTTCAGCATAAGCAGCCAGCACATGCCAGGCTTCTCCGCCCCAGCCCAGGGTACTCATGAATAACCCCAGGAAGAGCAGGTCAATTAAGAAGAAAATAATAAATAATACCTTATTAGCCCCCATGGCTCCAATGGTCATGTACATAGTAAAAATAAAATAACCCAGGAAGGCAAAACCCAGCTGGTGAACATCAATTACCGCCCCCGGGTTCATACCAAACATACCGTTGCCTATCATCCAGGTCATGCCAACGCCAAACCAGAAGAAACCGTAACCACAAAACGCGGTGGCGCCAAAAGTATTGTTATGCTTAAAATCAAACAAACCCGCTACAAACTGGGCTGTAGCACCTAAGAATATTGCCCAGGGAATAATATAAGCGGTTCCATCAGTAATGCCCAGTTTTTGTGTACAGGCTACCAGGGTTACCATAGCTAATCCCAATAATCCGAGTGGTGACGGATTGGCAACTACCTCTTGAATGTGACCACTAACCTGAGTTTCATTAACGTTTGCGCTTGCCTTTGCCATAATTCCCTCCCTAATATAACTAAAAGAATTTTTTAAATTAAGAAAGAACTACCCAGCTTTACCCCCTTTCTTCAGGATCTGATATAAATATTATTTATTCCCCCATGTATATTCAACACTATTTCCGAAAATCCTGTTGAGTTTGTGACTTTTTTCATTTTTTAAAACCTTATTAATGTACAATTTGTTTAAATCACCCATATTAATCGACTTTAAGGGTTGTTAGCAATTACAAAGATATAAGATTTTACGTAATCGGAAATTCCTTTTCACTTTACTCAAACATGGGGTAAGGCTATAATAATATAAATGGTATTATGTGAATGGTATGGTAATAAAGACATTTTAAGGATTCTTTGTGCCATTCTAATTTAGATCACGTAGTTGCCGATACTTATGTCCGTAAAGGAAACTCTACAGCGGAATACCATAAGGGTGGGTGTGGTCAAAGGCATATACAGCAAAGACCGCTATGATATTCTCCTGTGGGGATTATTCCTGTTTGAGGGGGTGATCAGGGGGAATTTACTACTTCGTGCTAGAGGCACTGTGACCTGGGGAAGTTTAGTTTAAATTAGAAAAAGGGGGAGCTTCCTTAAGCAAGCGATACAGCCTATATATAATTTTTGTCAATGCATATTGGGGGGGGTCTCCTTCAAAATGGAGGGAGTATAAAAATATGGCTGCTAATTTTGCATATCAAAATATAAGAGACTTTGAATTTATCATTCAAGAATGGCTACCCACGGAAAAGATTTTTAACTATCCGAACTTTGCTGATTATTATTCCAAAGATGATATCAAATCAGTTTTGCAACCAATTCTAAAGATGGCTAAAGAGGTTGTGGAACCTACCAATGAAGACGGTGATGCCAATCCGGTTAAACTGGAGAACGGTAAAGTTACTTTGCCACCAACCTTTGGACCGCTTTTCAAGAAGCTCCAGGCTGAGGGCTGGGGGACTAGCAACATTGATGAATCCGAAGATGCCATGGTATTACCCCATGTCTTGCTTTCATCAGTTTGGGAGATGCTGGCTGCTGCCAACCCCACTTTTGGTCCTTATATAATATTGACCAGTGGTGCCGCCGGACTGATTCAGAGTTTCGGCGATGACCACCTGAAAGAAATGTTTTTACCCAAGATGATGGACGGAACCTGGTCCGGAACTATGTGTTTGACTGAACCTACTGCCGGTTCCGACGTAGGCGACATTTTATCCCGGGCTTATCCTACCGATGATCCTCGTCTTTTCAAGATTAAAGGAAGTAAAATATTTATAACCGGTGGAGACAATGACTTCACCGAAAATATTATTCATCTTTACCTGGCTCGTATCGAGGGTTCCAAGCCGGGTACCAAGGGTATTTCACTTTTTGTAGTACCTAAATACTGGGTTAACGAAGATGGCAGCCTGGGTGAGCTAAATGATGTAGAAACTACTGCTGCCGAACATAAACTGGGACAGCATGGGTCCTGCACCGCAGCTCTGTCTTTTGGTGAAAACAACACTTGCCGCGGCTGGCTTCTGGGTATAGATCCAAGGGAAAACGATGGTAAGGGCGAAGGTATGGCTCAGATGTTCCAGATGATGAACGGTGCTCGTATGGAGACCGGACATGCTGCCTTATCCTGTATTGCCAATGCTTACTACAATGCTCGTGACTATGCTAAAGAGAGAATTCAGGGACGTCCGCTGACTAATCCCAAGGGTGATAGGATAAACATTATAAACCATGAAGATATCAAACGGTCTCTCCTCTGTGGTAAAGCTCATGTTGAGGCCATGAGAGCCATGATGTATAAGACCTATTTTGCTTTCGACGTACGTGCTCACGATCCGGATGAGGAAGAAAGAGCCAAAGCTAATGACCTGATAGAAGTAAGTACTCCGCTTTGTAAAGCTTATCCTTCCGATGAAGCCTGGTGGCTTATTGGTGAAGCTATTCAGTGCTATGGCGGCTATGGATACTGTGAAGAATACCCGGTAGCCCAGATTGCCCGTGATGTAAAAATCTACTCCATCTGGGAAGGAACCAACTACATCCAGTCCATGGACCTGATTGGACGTAAATGGTTGATGAATAAGGGTGCAACTTTTGGGGCATTTGTCCAGGAAATGAGAGATTTCTTTGAAGCTAACAAGGGTGCAGAAGGATTTGAAAAAGAATTTGAAAACCTGGGTCGGGCACTGGATGCTTATACTCAGATTCAGATGGCTATCGGCGGCTATTTTGGCAATAAGCAATATGGCATGATGCCGACCTTTTCCCGCCGCATTCTGACTGCTACTTCTCAGCTCTACTGTGGCCGTCTGATACTTGATCAGGCTTTACTGGCAGCTAAGAAGGCTAAAGAAGTTGGCGCTGAACATTACGATTATGAATTCTATACCGGTAAGGTAGCTGCCGCCCGTTACTATCTAAGAAATGTGGTTCCCAATGTATGGGCAGTAGCTGAAATTGTTAAAGACGGAGATACCTCGGTTCTCGATGTTCCTATTGGAGCATTTGAATACTAAAAACCTGTTACCAGGGCCCCCGCTTAAAGCGGGGGCTTTTTTAATGGCAAAAAAAAACCGTCCTAATAAGGACGGTTATGCTCATATATATTAACAAGTAATTGTTATATGAGCATTTAAGAAAGAGGGAAGGGAAAGTAAGGCTTACAATAAAGTTGATTATTAACTTGATAGTTAAGCTTAGAGTTTGAGCTGCTATGAGGGGTACTTCATAATTTGTTATCAGCATAAGATTGACGATTTTGTGGGATTTAAACTTTATTGCTCCACCTGATAACAACTTATGAAGAGAAGGGAGGAAAGGTGCTACTTTGGAAGAAAGATTTTATAAAATTGGTGAAGTAGCAGAAATATTAGATATAGAACAGCACACCCTGCGTTATCTGGAAAACTCTCTTAAATTAAAAATAAAACGTAACGAACGGGGTGATCGCCTCTATACAGATTCTGACCTTGACACCTTGAGACTGGTTATGCAATTAAAAGACAAGGGGCTTAATACCACCGCTATAAAACTGGCCCTGGAAAATACCGAGGAAAGTGAAGAAACCAGCCTGACTCCGCAAAGCGGAGCAATGGCTCAGGACCTGGTGGAAATGGTATCCTTGGCCAGGCAGATTATGGAGCAAAATACAGAACTAATGCAGCAAAATCGCCGCATGGAACATAGGATGGAGAAATTGGAACAGAAAATTGATCAGCGCAATCTGGAACGGGAAAAAAAGATTGATGAATTTTTAGCTCTCTGGAAAGCCGACCAGGATGGAAAAAAATCCTGGCTCTCGCGGCTGAGAGGGAAATAAGCCGCCTATCCCATTAATTGCAGAAAGGCCAGCAGTTTATACATTAGCAAAATCGAATAATCAGGGGAAGGTTGGCGGGAGAAATCATTCAGATATTCCTCGAAGTCCTGAAGCAACTGGGGATTAGTTTCCGGGTAGAGCCGGATTAAGTCCAGGGCGGTTTCCTGATGAGAAAGCAGGTGGGGAAAAAACTGTTTCTCAGTGACTATAGTGGTAAAATGATTCTCACCGCCCACTTCCATGGTGGAGGTACCCAGATTAAGGTAGAGGTCTACCGTATCACTTGTTATTTCCTCATTATCAATCTGTAGAATTAAATCCTGTCCCATGAATTGTTCCACATTGGCCTGTAAATCAGCCGAGGCCAGCTCATAAACTCGCAGTTTCAGGCTGCCAGGATTAGTTGCCAGGTTATAAGGGGACGCCAGGGGAACGGAAAAAACCTTATAGCGACCGTTAATATCCAGTTCCAGGTTCTCAGTGTCAAAGGGTAGCCGTTCCAGGATAGTGCCGGTCCGGAATGGATTCCATTTCTCAATATAAAAGCTAAAAGGGTAAATGCTTTTAACATTTAAAAAAGAGGCTAAGCCTGCTTGTTTCCACTGGGATAGCCCTCTAACTACATTGAAACTGAGATCCTGGGGATGAGCAATTTCTACTCCGGGACATATTTGAGCTATCAACCGGTCTACTCCCCGGGTTTGCGAAGCTCCCCCCAGTAGTAGGAGATAATCTAGCATAAAGCGCCCCTCCCGGAAAAGTCCCAGGTATTCTGCTTTTTCCCGGACATGTTCATTTATATAGTGGCGTAAACGGGCAAATACAGGCTCCAGTTGAGCCATGAACAGTTCTGCCGGCAAATCAAAAATCAAAGAATCCTGCTGGTAGAAGCCCGGGATATTAAAATATGCGCTACTTTGCTGTCCCATCTTTATCTTAACCTTTTCCGCCGTTAACATCAGGGAGTTAAACCAGTATCTGTCTGCTCCCTGCAGGTTTTTTTCGCTCAAAATAGAGGCAGGTATATTATAACCGTGCTGCATCTTGAACCGGGGGTTGAGAATAAAGCGTAGAACTGCCCGATCCAATTCGCTGCCGGAAAAAGCATCATGCCCAATCTGAAACTGGCTCTCCATGATAACTTCGTTGCCCGTATGAGTAACAGTCAGAAAACTAAAATCAGTAGTTCCCCCACCGATGTCCACACAAAGGATGTCCCCTTCCAGGTATTCCCGGGGATGGAATACGTTATATCCCAGCAAAGCAGCAACCGGTTCAGGTAGAAGATAGACTTCGCTCAGGCCAAAACTTTGGCGGAGTGCCTCCAGTAATATTTTTCTGGCGCCCAGTCCGAAATAATTGGGGACTGAAACTGTAACCGATTCCAGTTTCCTCCCACAGGGTTTCACATATTTGTCTTTCAGAAAATTAAAATATTCCCTTACTATATCGCGCAGGGTAAATGGCCCCAGTTTAAAGCCTGGGTTGCGCTTCATGTCCAGCTTAAAAAAACGGGCGGCTTGAGCCTCCGGCTGATTAAGGCGTAAAGCCATGGTACCGAAATATAGCTTTTCGCGGGAGGGCAGGTAAACTACCAGGGTAGGTATCTGGCTTTCATTACCGGCCAGGTTAATAAACTTACCCTGCTCCATATACCCCAGTTTGCTGTATGAAGTTCCAAAATCTATTCCCAAATGCATAGCTTTAACCCTTCTGGGCGATGACCAGGTAAGGCATTTCTTCCTCCAACAGTTCATCAACCCGAATTATAAAAATATCCCCTTCTTCATGTAATATCAGGTTATCTTCCTGATTATCCTGGCAAAGATGGGTTTCTACCAGATGCTTATCCAGGAGGTAGCGGTAATCCGGGGGAAATACCTGGCCCTTTTGCAGGGAAATGCGGTCAACTTTGATATTTAACTCTTTCCAGGCCCGCGATATATTACGGGGAGCCAGTATCCTTTCCAGGTCAGCCCGAATATTGGCCAGTAAATTCAGGTAGTTATCCAACATATTAACAATGGTTAATAAGTGTTTGAGAACTTCATTGTGATGTTCTTGCTTCTGGTTAAGTAAATCTATCCTGGTCATCAGTACAGATAATTGCAGTTCTGTACGCTTCAACCCGGTAATCAACTCAGGAAAACAGGTTAACTCCTGGTCGGTAACGGCATTTTTAAGCAGGGACTGAGCCGGTTGCAAAATCTCCGGTATTTTAGCACTAAAATAGGCGAAATCGGGATCACCGGAGCCGGATAACTCACTGGTGATACTGGTAGCTGCTTTTACCAGGTCACGGCTATCATCATGCAATTGATTAACCTTATCTACCAGACTGCTATTATTCAGATTGAAAGTTCTAGATAGAGCCGGGGTATTGGGGGATGCCTTTTCTATAAGCGTAATTAAACCATTTAAAAAGTTTTCCAAATCAAATACAGCGCGATTAAGCAGCTCAGGTTGTTCACTTAACAGGCTTAGTTGAATTGCATCAAGGTAAAGGCTGATCTGGGCTTTGGCCTGCACCTCATAAAAATTTGTCAGGGCTTTAGATTCTGGTCCCCGTGATAAAACTGGTTCTTTCTTCTTAATTTCTTCAATTAAGCTGCCAATCTGTTTACTGTCCTGCCGGGGTTGGAGACGAGATAAAACTTTGGCCGGGTAGGCCAGGTAAACCAGCAAACGGTTAATAGCATCTGCTTGCAGGGGATGGTTTCGATCCATTGAAGAAACCACCTGTAATGCCGGTACAGCTGCCGGATGGGTTTGCATTAAAAACAATAACTCCCCATCTTTTAGCCAGCTATTAATCCTGGAGGTTACAGCCTCCAGATTAATAAATTCACTTTCCAACTGTTTTAAAGAATACAACAACTCCACCGTCCGGTGGTCTTGCTCGCGACTTACAGCCAGTAGAGCCTGGCCCACATTTTCCCGAGATGCTTTGCATATAGAAACAATACTTTTAACCTGATTATATAGTTTGGCATAACGCTTAATATTAGCCATGACATCCATTTTTACCGCGGCTTCCTGCCGGCTTAATTTCAGCAGTGAAGAAACCTCTTCCTGGACTGAGCTATGGTAGATAGGAAACAGCTCTTCTGCAAAACTGTGGTAATAAAAGGAATTAAGTTCATAAATATAATTATCGAGTTCTTCACTAATTCCATCCAAAGAGGGAGAGGGAAGAGCCTGTTCTATTTCCTGCCGCAGCCGGGCCAAAATTTGTTCCAGTTGGGTTACAAAAAAATCCGGGTTAAATTCTTCGTTATCCATCATAACACCCCCATAAAATGACCGGCTAAAAGGTCGCGGCGGATATTCTCACCCTTTTTTCTAAACAACTGTGGGCGCGATGATAGTTCACTTCTAAGCTGAGCGCTGTTCATAGTGTTTCTTAATTCTATTATACGCTGGGCTTGATAGCGGCTATTATCATCTACCAACGGGCCTAATTGGTTTAACAGCTCATCATGTATAAAAATTCTGCTGGGAAGCCATTTCCACAGAAGTATATAATTACCCAACAAGCGTGAGGCCATATTCCCTTCCAGCTTCAGCATACCTTTAAATTCCAGTAACCGGATTAGTTCCATAGTAATAAAAGATTCATGGGGAAGAGCTATTAACTTTTCTTCCAGGGCTGTAAACAGTTTTTCCAGGCGTTCCTGATTTAGGCCGCTTTTAAGTTCCTCATCAAATAACAGAGGAAGCTCTGCTGGCCGCAATTGGTCAATTCTCTTGCTTATATATAATACCTCCAGCAGGCTATCTTTTTTATAACTTCCTACTAGCGTTTCCCATAACTTCAGGTATTCAAGGGGGGCAGCTTCCGGGCTGATTAAAGGGAAATAGCATTTATATATATTATAGGCGCAATCATAAGCCTGCAGCGGTTCATAAACCAGGCTGTAAACTGGTATGATCGCGCGAAGTAGCTGCTGCAGCTCTTTATATATTTTCTGGTCGTTGATTATTTCCACCAGGCGGTTTTTTTGCTGGTAATCACTATAAATATCCAGTAGAAATGCCAGACTATCTTCCAGTAATCCGCACTTAAACACCAGTTCAGCAGCATCTGTTTGCAGCAGGAAACGTTCAATTGTGTAAGGGTCCCGGAAACGGTCAGCATTGCTATTTTGCAATATGGTAATAGCCTCTCGGATAAGGTTTACCTTATCTCCGTAGAGAGTGGGATAATCGTTTTTTTTGCCCCCTTCTCCCAGACCATAACAGGATTCCAGGCGAAGCTCCTTAAGCTTAATTTGCCGGTCTTTTAATAGCTGCCGTAAATCCGGATTAGCCGTTTTAGACAATAGATAAACAGTGCTATCCTCATCCAGGATATTAATTACCGGTATAACCGCAGGTGCATATTCGTCCTTATAGATACGGGCGATAAATTCCAGGTCCCCTGGTTTTACCCGGTGATTCAGGATATACCAGGGCAGAAATTGCCAAAAATCATCCATTACCCTGGCGGGAGCACTAACCAGCCATTGCAACACCGGTAAAAAACGCAGGTTAGCAAACAGAATTTTAAAGAAATCAAATTTACGCTGGGAAAAATACAGGGAGCGGTAAAGCAGATTTACCCCATTTTTACTGTCCACCACTACCGGAACAGTTAAAGGAGTCTGACGCAAAGCATGGCGCAACAACAATTCCTGCTCCCAGAAATTAAACAGCTCATCGTTTTCGGCTATATCTCTATACTGTTCCAGAATGTACTGCATCACACCTCACGCCTCACTATAAAACGCGATATTCAGAACCTGGCAGGCATTCCTGGCCTTAACCGGATCATTTTCGCTTAGATTAACAAAATAATAAATGGATTTCTCTTTATTAGTAAAAATGCCTCCTAAACGGTCACCATCTATATATTCAAACTTATCCGCAGCAGCCTTGTTCCGGGTCAGGTAGCGATAAGTTTGCAGTCGGGTAATAAAGGAATAACGTACTAGCCTTTCAAAGTGATATCTTAAGCCAATCTCTTTACCGCTATTATCATCTTCGTATTTATATACTATCTCACCCTGGCGGGGTCGGGGTAGCAGGTCCATATCAGGAACAGACCGGGTTAAAGATTGTAACAGCTTTTGCAAAACCTGGCTATCACCCTGCTGCTTAAACATATATTGTAAGTAAGGATGCAAGCCCTTGGGAAATTCTTGTATAGGTAACGGATTTATTTCTAATAAATGTAGAGTTTGGGGGTGCTCCAGTAGATAATTTATAAGGTCGTCCCAATCCTGTTGAAAACGAGGGATAACCGTAAAATAATCCCGATACAACTGATAAGCATACTGCTCGTAAAAAACAGCATAGGATTCCGGGGACTCAAGCATAAGATGGGTAGCATACTCCATAAGCTGTTCATATTCTTCCCTGCCCAGTTCTACCCCTTGATTAAGTTTTCTTAAAATAATTCGCATTAACTCATACCACTCCGGGTTTTATACTATTTTAACCCAGAAATATGTCCGGGGACAGTCCCCGGACATATGTAAAGTATGTTGAGGATTTTGTATAATTAGTGTTTCTCATAAATTGCCTGGTAATTTACGGTTGTCATCCTGAGGCAAAGCCGAAGGATCTAAGACTCTTCGCCATCGCTCAGAGTGACATATGAGGAATATTGAATTATGCAAAACTCTAATGTTAATTGTTGCTAGACTTAACAGGTAAGCGGATATCAAAAAGTATTTCATCTTCCAAATTAGAGAAATCAATAATAATGCCATCTTCCATAAGGAGGGTAATATTAGTCTCAGTACAGTTTAAAATCTTTTTGATGGCTTTGCCTTCCATATAGCGGGCAAGCATTTGATAATCTTCAATTAAAAACTTTGAAATCTGACCATGACCCATAATAACTTTCACCCCTTATTATAAGTATATTGATTAAAATATTTAGAGTTACACTACAAATGCCAATAAACTTTAGGGAAAAATGGGTTTATGATGCAATTAAGGTTAAAATATATTAAGTGAGGCGTGAGGGGTAGGAGTGAGGGGTAAGGAATGAAGAATATGAAATGGAAACAATTTAATTTGATAATATTCCCACTGCTGGCCCTGGTGTTCTTCTTGCTGGTAGCTTCTACCAACCGTCATGTTTTTAGTAACGAAAATGCGGTTATGTATACCTACTTACAAAGTGCCCGCCAGGGTCATATCGGTTATGGGTTCAATAGTTATTATGCGAATAACATCCCATTTGCCGGGTTAGAACCAGGAGACTTGATTCTGGGGGGATATCCGGGTTGTTCTTACGGGCGTTTTTCCCATGCTGGAATTTATATAGGTAATGGACAGGTCATGGAAAGTTTTGGTGACCTCGGAGTCAATATTCAACCTGTACAGCATTATTGGGAATATAGCACAATCTGTTTGCTAAGAGTGAAAGCAGACCCGGCGGTGAAAAGAAAGGCAGTTGAATATGTACTTGGGCAACAGGGTGCCATGTTTTATCCTCTGGCCTTTAAAAATGGTGACAGATATTGGAACTGTACTAAAATAATGTGGAAAGCCTACCAGGAACAGGGATTTGATTTTGACCCGGGAAACGATTTCTGGGTTGCTCCCGACCTTTTTTATCAGAGCAACCTGGTTGAAGTGATAAAGGAGAGGAATGTCTGATGCAAAGCCTTAAAGCAATTACCCGTTTGTACTTTATTCATATTTTTGCTTTTCTGGCGGTAGCAATCAGTACCTACTACCCGCCCTGGGATATCATACTTTCCTTACTATATTTATTGGTTATCGGAAACGAGGCCCGTTCATTAAAAGATTTTTCTCCCAATTCCAAATGGCTGATAATTTTTGCCTGGCAAGCTCCAGGAATATTGCTTTTTCTACTGGTTATCAGCCATACTACCATCTGGGACCTGAGTAATTATGCCTACTTTATTATGCTTTTCTGGTATACCGCTTTAGTTCCTATGCTCTCTTTACTGCCAGGTGTATTTTGGCGTGGATGGCCTCTTTATTACTATTTTCTTCTTGCCTTGCCCTTTATTATGATTACCTACCATTTTATTTTAAGC
>CAZAZH010000033.1:0-18791 GCA_964489585.1 uncultured Syntrophomonas sp. | reverse complement strand
ATAATCTAAACCAGAGGAAAGGAAAAATTTTCTTTATGATTTATTTTAAAAGCAACCTTGAAGGTAGTACCCTTAGGACCGGTATCTACACTTATGGTAGCGTTATGACGGGCAGCGATACTATAACATATAGCCAGTCCCAGTCCGGTTCCGGTTTCTTTGGTAGTAACGAAGGGAGTACCCAGTTTATCATAAATCGAGGGGTCTATACCGCTACCCTGGTCCTCAACTGCTAAAACTACTTTATTTTCCGCCAGGAAGGTGCGTATAAAAAGAATGCCTCCCGCCTGCATGGCTTCCAGCCCGTTTAGAGTAAGATTGAGCAATAACTGCCGGATTTCGTTGGCATCTATGTTTACCGGAGGAATATTTCCCAGATCCAGTTTTACCTGTTTATCAGATTTCAAACCTTCAGCAGCTATTAACGGATATAGATTACTTACGATTGCATTTATATCCTGAAATTTAAGGTAAATGGCTTTGTCCTGAGCCATGGATATAAACTCGGTAATAATTTCGTTAGCAGCCTTGAGTTCGTCTATCATCAGGTCAAAATAAGAGCCGTACGGTTCGCAACCCGGTTCATCCTTGAGTAGTTGCAAGAAACCATGCACGGTAGTCATAGGGTTACGAATTTCATGTCCCATACTGGCGGCCATTTCTCCGGCCAAACGCAGGCGGTCGAGCCGGGCCATTTCCTTTTCCAGTTGTTTACGTTTAGTTATATCACGGGTAACAAATACTACTCCTGCCATTCTACCCCGCTCATCCCACAATGTGTTACCTATGGTTTCCAACCAAACCCAGTCTCCATTCTTATGACGGTAACGAAATTCTATTTTACCATAGGAACCGCGTCGTACCGCCCGTATTCCTTCGGCCCTTACCGTCCGCAGGTCGTCGGGGTGAGTACCTTCGGCAACATTACGCCCCAGGGCTTCTTCCGGGTCATAGCCCAGTACGGTTTTGCAGGAAGGGCTGATATAGATAATGTTGCCTTTGCGGTCCGTTTCGCATATTATATCCAGCATATTAGTTGTGATTCGGCGCAGCTGAGTTTCACTCTTCTCCAGGGCGGTAGCTGCCCTTTTTTGCTCGGTAATATCCTGAACCTGAACCAGGAATGCTCTGGCTTCACCGTGCTGTGATTCCATAGGGGTAATCAGATAATCCAGGTATGCTACCCCGGTTTTTTTACTGTTATAAAGCTCGTTTTCCCTAACTTTATCAAAACTGAATTCACCGCTGTATCTTACTATCTGCCCTTCTTTTAGATCCTGCTTGGCGTCCTCGGGCAGATTAGGATCATCAAAGAGCTTAAAACCGGTAATATCCGCCACATTACTTACGCCAAAAATCTCCAGACAGGCATGGTTGGCATCAATAAGGATACCGTCCTCATTGATCAGCACTATACCAATGGGAGATTGCCTAAATATATTGCGAAACTTTTCTTCACTTAAGGCCAGAGCTTTTTCTGCCCGCTTACGCTCCGTGATGTCAACCGTTACTCCTACTAACCCGATTAATTCATCGGCCATATTACAGACGGTAGCTTTATTGTATATGACATCATGAACAGTACTGTCTGCATAGGGCAATACACCGTCATATAACTGTACACCCCTGGTTTGAAAAAGCTTCTGATCCATTTCCCAGCCTGATTCAGATAATTCCCCGGGGGCCAACTCTTTAAAGGTACGGCCAATAATTTTTTCTTTAGGTTGGCCAATAACTGTTTCATAGGCCCGGTTGCAGAGCTGGTATTTACCATCCAAACCTTTAAAAAATACCGGATTTGGTATAGCATCAATAAGGTTTTGCAGGAAATATAATTGTTCCTGCCGCTCTTTTTCCAGGTTTTCCAACAGGTTACGGGGTAAACGGTAGTGAGTATTGTAATAAATCTTATTATTTCTTATACAAATCGGGTGAGCCATAACTATATTTTTTATAGTGCGATTACTATAACGTTTATTAAAGCATCTAAACATAGCGATACATCGAAAATTGGGGAAGAGATCCCGGTTTAAGACACCCACATAATCTAGTATTCTATCCAGGTTATAGGGGCTGTGCCCCAGCATCCAGCCTATTTCACCGGTAAAACGGAAAGATGCATATCCTTCTGAGCGTGCCTGAAGAAATTCCCGACCTAATAGAGTGGTGATAGTCTTCGGATTCAGGGAATTCTTCAATTCCGACCAGGAATCTATGTTAATAATTAGCAATTGCTTCTTAATATCGTCGTTATTAATATCCACACCGCGAGCTTGCAAGTATTGCCATATCTGTTCCGGAGTATGGTTTTTAATCATGCAGATACACTTTTCATTTTTTTCCAGACCGCTTATCAGAAAAGCAGATACTGCTTCCTGCCACTCGCATTCGCTTTCATAAAGTAAACATATATGATTGCCGGACTTAAGCTTACGGAACTCGTCCAACAAAGCGACAGAGGACAAAGCAATCAACTCCCTTGCAAACTTTCGACAATATAATACTTATATATCTAATATATACGTAATTCATAAACAAGCAAATAGGAAAATAGTATAAAAAGAAATTGGCTGTTAACCCAATTGGATTAATGATGTTAAAAATAGGTGGTCAAACCATAGAAAGACTTAATGTTAATACCCTGGTAATTATATTCCCAGCATTTTTCATAAACTATTCTCGCTAATATTTCTACAATTGATAAATATAACCTAAAGTTATTGAACAGATGAAAACAACTAATTATATAATAGACATTAATCTAATATATAACGGAGGGTGATTGTATGAGAAAAAGATCCTGGTTAAGTGTTCTGCTGGCTTCTGTACTAGCTTTATGTTTACTGGCCGGTTGTGCCGGTACAGGCAATGAACAGGGAACTGATAAGAACGCTCCAACTGAAAAAACTTCCATCAAAATTGGTGGATCCAGCACCCTGGCTCCTATCATAGCCAAATGTGCGGATAATTTTACCGAGGAGTTTAAAACCTGGAATAAGGTTGACCCCAGTTTACCGGAAGAACCTATTGTAATATTTGTATCCACCGGTGGTTCTGGTTTTGGCCTAAAATCGGCTGTAGACGGAACTTTTGACTTTGGTATGGTAACCAAGGATCTAAAGGACGAAGAAAAAGCTCAGTTTACTGATGGGACTATTACTCAGCTGGGTTCTGATGTACTGGATATCGGCGTTAATGCTGTTAATCCGGTTGCCCAGGTTAAGCCTAATCTGACTACTGAAGAACTGGTAGCCATTTTTTCGGGTAAGATTAAAACCTGGAAAGAACTTGACCCGGCTCTACCGGATCGTTCCATAGTAGTTGCGGTTCGCGACCTGGGCGGTGGTGCCAGCGAAGTTTTTGATAAAGCAGTTATGAAAGGAACCCCAATTTCGCCAGAAGCTCTGCAGATTCCTTCGATGGGTGCGCTGGCTGGTAAAATAATGGATAATGCAGATACCATAGGTTATGTTTCCAGCGGCCTGGTTAACCAGAATCCGGACAAGATAATACCCCTCAGTGTAGATGGTATTGCACCTACATTGGAAAACATCAATTCGGGGTCATATAAGATTGGCCGGCCTTTACTGCTGCTTAGCAAAGATAAGCCTGATGCCAAAGAACAAAAGTTCTTGGATTACCTGCAATCGGAAAAAGGCTTAAAAGTGGTAGAAGACATGGGTTATATTCCAGTTGCAAAATAAATGATTGGTTAAATAACGGGCAGGAGTAACCTGCTCGTTATTTTTTCGTCTGTTCTCAAGAGGTATACTATGCAAAAGGTAAATCCACGGTTGGAAATTAGAGAAAAAGCAATTAATATCATTTTTATTAGCGTAGCCCTGCTGTCGTCATTACTTTTACTGGCCATGCTCCTGTTTATATTACGGGAAAGCTGGCCTATCTGGTCTCAGGTAGGGGTCATGGACTTTTTGAGTGGGACCACCTGGAGACCGGTGAGTACCCCACCCCAATTTGGTATTGCCCCTATGGTGCTAAGTACCATGTGGGTAGCGGGAGGCGCTTTGCTTATTGCTACCCCGTTGGGCTTTGGTTGTGCCATATTTTTGGCTGAGTTTGCTCCTGCCCCTGTAGCCGCCGTGTTGCGCCCGGTTTTAAATATGCTTACCGGTATACCTTCAGTTGTCTATGGTTTCCTGGGGGCCGCAGTGCTTATTAAATTTTTCGAAATAAGGTTTGACCTGGTCAGTGGGGAATCCCTTTTTGCGGCCTCTTTGGTGCTGGCTATTATGATTTTGCCTTTTGTAACAGCTAACTCTGAGGTCGCCTTGCGTTCAGTAGGGCCTGAATACCGTGATGCCGCTATGTCTCTGGGAGTATCACGGCAATACCTGGCTCTACGTATTCTGGTTCCTTTGGCTCGCAAAGGTATGCTGGGCTCGCTGGTACTGGCGTTCGGACGAGCCATGGGTGAAACTATGGCCGTACTTATGGTAGCAGGTAATATCTTGATGTTACCATTTTCCTGGTTTAACAAAGGTGAACCCCTACCGGCCCTGATTGCGTTGGAACTGGGTAGTTCTATTCCCGGTAGTATGCATTACCAGGCCCTTTTTGCCGCCGGACTGGTGCTAATATTAATGGTAATTGCGGTTAATTTAGGTGTAAACCTGCTCCTGCACCGCTTAAGAAGCGGGGTGAAACCATTTTGAGCCTAAGAGCTATTACTGACCTATTATTGAAAGCTTTTTTCTGGCTATCCGGCCTGTTCATACTACTGGTCCTGCTGGCCATTATTTCTTATCTTATCTGGCGCGGGGGACCTTATATTAATAGCCAGTTTATACTGGGAAACCCAGCTGGAACTCCATTAGGTAGTGAAGGAGGAATACTTCCCGCGATAAAAGGGACTCTGTGGTTGGTCCTGCTGGCCCTGGTTTTCTCCATAGTGCCCGGCCTGTTAACCGCCATCTACCTGAGTGAATACGGGCGTAGCGGACGATTGGCGGAGATGATAAACCTGCTGGTACAGAGTATGTCTGGGGTACCTTCTATTGTCGTTGGTTTGTTTGTTTATGCTCTGGGAGTAGTTACATTAGGTTGGGGAATATCACTGCTGGCTGGAGGACTGGCTCTGGCCATCATGGTTTTTCCGGTGATTGTGGTTTCCAGCCGGGATGCTCTACTGGCAGTTGATGAAAATTACCGGTTGGTGGCTAATTCCCTGGGGGTTGCCCAATCCTATACCCTGCGCCGGGTAATTTTACCCCGAGCGGCTGCCGGTATTCTGGCCGGAATACTGCTGGCATTGGGCTATGCAGCTGGAGCTACCGCCCCCATTATGGTTACTGCTGCTGCCATCATAGCCGATTCTTCAGGCGCACTGTTAGAACCTGTAATGGCCTTACCTTATCACCTTTATATCCTTTTTAATGAACACATATCTATAAATCAAGCTTATGCTACTGCCCTGGTGCTGGTTATTTTGCTTCTCTTACTAAATACCCTGGCTTTATGGCTGCATAGTTTACAAGAAAGGATTAATAACAGATGAATGCGGTTGAGCTTATAAACTTCAGTACCTGGTACGGGTCCAAAAACATTTTAAAAAACGTTAACCTTGGGTTTAGTTCCGATGCCATTACTGCTATTATAGGGCCATCAGGTTGTGGGAAAACTACTATGCTGCGTAGCATTAATCGTACTGCCGAGATGGAAACAGGTTTTAAATGGGATGGCGATATCCATGTTCTGGGGCAGTCAATAATTAAAGTGAAGAATGTTGCCAGGGTCCGCCGGCAGGTGGGGATGGTTTATCAAACCCCGGTGGCATTACCCATGAGCATAAAGGAAAATGTACTTTTCGGCCCCAGGTATTATGGAATAAAAGGTGAGTTACAGGGGGATGCCATAGTGGAGGACTGCCTGCGTAAAGTAGCTCTCTGGGATGAGGTTAAAGATCGGCTTAAACAACCAGCCTTCAAGCTTTCAGGTGGGCAAAAACAGCGCCTGGCCATGGCCAGGGTATTGGCGGTTGAACCCCGGGTATTACTGCTGGACGAGCCCTGTTCCAGTCTGGATCCGGCCTCAACTAATTTGATTGAGGAATTATTAAAACGTCTGACCAAGGATTTATCTATTATTATTGTCACCCATAATCTCTTTCAGGCCCGCCGTATTGCTGATGAGACTGTTTTTATGCTGGAGGGGCAGGTAGTGGAGAAGGGATCTACCGGTACAATATTCACATCTCCCCGCCATGAAAAAACCCGAGGTTTTATTTCTGGATTATTTGGGTAGTAGAAGGATAATTTAACCTTTGCTAAGGCACATGGTAAACTAATTATTAACAAGAGTATATGACCATACAGGAAAGGAGCCTGAGACTATGCTATTGGGAATAGTTAGTGATACCCATGGTAATCTGGAGAACTTGCGGCGGGTGGCCGAGGATTTGGTAGAAAATTGGGAAGTTGATTTTATTATCCACCTGGGTGATGAATGTGAAGATATTAAGGTGTTAGATGAGTTTGAAGTTGAGGTAGTGCAGGTGCATGGAGTTTATTGTCAGCATTATCAGGACCCGGAGATACCTAAACGAATACTGTGCCAGTTTGATGGCTATCGCTTTCTCTTAACCCATACTGACACCAAACATAAAAATGACCTCCCCGATGACCCGGACCCGCAGGAGTTAGTTGCAGCAGGAGAAGTGGACCTGATACTGTATGGCCATACTCATATACCGGGGATTAAACAGGAAAACGGTGTTATATGGCTTAACCCGGGTCATTTGAAAGACGAGGACAAGAAGGGATATGGCCCAAGTTTTGCGGTGATTGAGACTGATGATGAAGGAATTCTAATGCAGATAATTGAACTAAACAGCGGTAAGGTGTTGGAAGAATTAGAGATAGAGCGGGATATAATTGAGAAACGAGGGGAAGTCTGATCGGAGGATTGACCCCTTGTAAGGATATGGAGCAAGAAATGAAGGAGTGAAACCAGTGGAATTTCTAATGCAGCGCATCTGGCACAGCTCGGTAGTACGGCAGGATGAACAATATCTGATAGCAAAAACCAGCTACCTGGATTCCCGGATGGAAAGGATAGCGCTAATACGGGTTAAGGCAGCTAACCTGGAGATAGAGGAGGCCTGGTTGGAGTGCCTGGGGCGTCCTGGAGATATGGCTGAGAGCCGCGAGTACATCACAGGGTTAAAGGGTGTGGAGGCTTATCTGGGCAGTAGCTCCGGATTAAGAGCAGGTCTGCAGGGTATAAAAGATGAAGTAGAACGTTCCCTGTTTAACGATACCGTAATTGCCATAGTACAGGCCGAGACTTTTCTTTTCCGGGAGCGAGGCTATAGTGATGCGGTAACCTATAGCCAGGCCTGGGAGGAGTTTTACGCCGGTTCCTGTCGCTATTACAGCAACCTGGACCGGGTTAAAATTACCTGGGGAGGTTACATCGGAAATAGCGGGCGGGAAATAAATCTGTTTGACCGTGGTAAGAGCCAGCAAATGTACCGGGATGATAAGGGTGGTTATGTCATTAACGGCAGCCTTGTTGATTCTTTTCATCAGGTAAATACCAGTCTTAAACTGGATAAGGATATGAAGGTTATCGCCGCCTACGGCCAGTTGTTAAGGGTTCCTGATGCAGTCTGCCGGGAGTCCAGCCTGCAGATGGAAAACTTGAAAGGTCAACTGCTACCGGGAATGCCTAAAAAAGAACTGGCTCACCTGCTAGGTGCCGGGCAGGGATGCGTACATCTGATTGACCTAACATATGACAGTGTAAAAACCCTGGAACTATACTTAAATTAGGAGTAAAAATGATGTGTTCTACCGGTACGTAATCTGTAGGGGCGAACCCGTGTGTTCGCCCGCCAGTAGGCAGTTCATTAACCGGTAAGGGTAAGGTCCCACGATAGCCGACACATGGCTCTGCCCCTACAATCTTTACCCCTCACCCCTAACCTCTACCCCTCATTCTATACAATTACTCAAGTTCGAAATTCAAAGCCATTAACAAGACAACTCCATCATTACAACCTATTGTTTAAATCATTGACAGTGGTGTTTAAGTTTACTATACTTGTACTATTACAAGTAGTACAAAGAAGGTGTTAGCTTTGTGGCTTGAAATAAATCCACGGTCCAGCACTCCTATTTATCAGCAGGTGGTAGATGGGGTAAAAGAATTGGTAGCCCGGGGTATCCTTGTCCCCGGTGAACGGATGCCTACGGTAAGGGAGTTGGCGGTTGAGCTATCCCTGAACCCCAATACTATTGCAAAGGCCTATCAAAGGCTGGAACAGGAAGGGATTATAGAGACGATGCGTTCCCGGGGAACGTTTGTGGCAGGGCGTATGAAGGTTCTCGATATGGAAATGGCAGAGCAGCAATTGGCTGGTTTGGTGGAAAGGGTGCTGGTGGAAGCTTATCATCTCGGGTTAAACCGTGAAGATATTAAACAACTCTTTGAAGAGAGTCTGGATAACTGGGAGGAAAAGGGAGGGAAATAATCATGGAGCAGGCCATAGAAACGAAGGCTTTGAGTAAATCATTTGATGGCTTACCAGCGGTCGATAAACTATATCTATCAGTTCCTGTCGGCTCTATTTTTGGGCTGATTGGCCCCAATGGCGCAGGTAAATCAACCCTTATTCAAATGCTTACCGGCATAATTCGTCCTGATAGCGGAGATGGCTTTATCCTGGGACAGAGTATCCGGAAAAGAGATGGCAGTATAAGAAACCGGGTGGGTTATGTACCTGATGTACCGGTCATGTATCCCGGCTTTACAGTGACAGAAATGTACCGCCTGGGTAGTAAACTTTATCCTTTCTGGGATTGGGAACGGTGCCGGGACCTGCATCAGGGCTTTCAACTACCTGAAGGTCAGCGTATACGAAATCTCTCCCGCGGTCAGAAGGTTCAAGTAGCCCTGGTGATGGCCCTGGCTCTACGGCCTCAGTTGTTGCTGTTGGATGAACCTACGGCCGGGCTGGATCCGGTAGTGCGCCGGGCTTTCCTGCAGACTATTATCGAAGAAGTTGCCGGCCAGGGAACTACCGTGTTTTACTCTTCCCACAATCTTAATGATCTGGAACAGAGTGCCGACCATATTGCCGCTATTTACCGGGGACGGATGTTATTCAGTCATACCCTGGATGAGTTGAAGGAATCGGTACACCGCCTGCAGCTTATTTTTACGGGCGAACCCCAGGAGGATGTAATCAAAGCACTGCCGGGACTGATAGAGTACCAGCAAAGTGGACGGGTAATAACTATTACTATAACCGGGCATTTGGATAGCATCAGCCCCAGGCTGGTAGAAATCGAACCGGAACTGGTAAAGGAGTTGAACCTGGACCTGGAAAGTATTTTTGTAGCCTTTATGAAAGCACAGGGATACGGGTTTGAGAGGTGGGAAGTGGGAAGTTAGAGGTGGGGTTTGAGAGGTGAGATGCCAGAGGTTGATTTGAGAAGTGGGAAGTGCGAAGTTGGAAGTGGGAATTGGAAGTGCGAAGTGGGATTTGGGAAATGAGATTAGAGAAGCCGGGCTGAAGATATAGACGTGGGGAGGTATTGCGATGAGGGCAATGAAGGGCCTGCTGTGGAAAGAGTGGCGGCAGTATTACTGGAGTTTTATTCTGGCTTTTATAGTAATTGGTCTGGAGCCGGTTATGGCTCCCATTACATACTGGGTATATCATACAGGTAACCGGGCGGATGCCTGGTCAGACGGTATTAAGGCTATACTGGCTACAGGTTTTTCAACTACTGAAATGGTCGCTATAATAGCAGTTATAGTACTCGCAGCCCTGATGCTGGCCGGGGAAAGGGGCAGTGGTCTTAATTATCTGGTAAGTACTCCGGTCAGCCGCCGGGAAATCATAACCGCCAAGTACATAGTGGGTAGCCTGGGGATTTTGGCAATTATGTTATTTATAACTCTGTTCCTTCTGGTCGCCGGGCAATTATTGCCGGCTCAGTACAGTGCCCAGGAAGTAATACAGTGGGCTACGCTTACTACGGCGGCGCTGCTTTGCCTTTTCAGCCTGGCCCTGTTGGTAGCCTCTTTTTCCGGGGGAATTCTATCATCGGTTCTTTTTACAGCCATAATTATGGGTTTACCCTGGATGCTGGTAAGCCTGACCATGTATGTATTTCGACAGTTTTGTACGGTTTCTACTGCCCTTGAGCTTAAGGCTCGTTATATAGTAACTTATATTTTTATTCCTGATTACATCACCCGGGATGGCCGACATATTTGGAACAGTAATAGCAATCAGTTCATAGATCGGGTGGCGCCCGATTACCCTCTGGAAATCATTGCATTACTACTGGCCTCTCTTCTTTTCTTCTGGCTGGCGATTAATATTTTTGAGAAAAACCCCCTGGAGCGCCAGGGAGAGTTACTGCTTTTCGGTAATTTTAAACAGATAGGGGCATTATTTATATCTTTTCTATCGGCCCTGGGGTGGGCCGGAGATATGGCCTCATCCCTAACATCATTTTTGGCCTATTTCCTGGTCATGTGGCTGGGGATATACCTGGCACTGGTAGCCCTGATGCGGGTAATAGCCTGGTTGGGCTTGAGCCGGAGTTAAGAAGATACAGTCTAAAAGGCTTCTAAAAGATTGCCGGGTAGGAAGAAAAAAGTTAGTAGCAGATTCTAACCTATTCATCCTTAGTATTAAGATCCTGGCCATAGATAGCAAAAACAATCATGCCGACCAGGCCGCAAGCGAAGGCGGTCAGGAAGTTGGTACCCGGGGATATATGCCAGAGGAAGGCACTGCTTAAGGCAGCCACGGAAACGATAACATCCCGAATTAAATAATAGGTACCGAAGGTCGCAGCCTTCAGATTTTCGGGAGCCAAATCCATAATCAAGGCCTTACGGGTAGGTTCGCCAAACTCCTTTAGCCCCCGGATAACAAAAGCAAACGATAGGGCTGCGAAACTGTGGGAAAAATATAAGACCAGCGGAAACAGTGTAAAAAAGCCGAAGGTAATTAGGACAAAGGGTTTTTTGCCGTACTTATCGGCCAGGTAGGCTACCGGAATATATACCAGGACCGCGGTAACCATTTCAATAGTAGTCAGGACGCCAAAATGGAAAGCCGATATTTTATTAACTTCTACCACCCACAAAACTACAAAAGCATATGGTATCTGTTCGGCAAAGCGAATTAATATATCGGACAAAAGCAGGTTGCGTAGGCCTGGCGAAAAGGAAGAAAAGATATCCCGGGCATGCAGGTGAGCCTCTTTTTTTTCATGGTCATCCTCAATGAAGTAATACTGAATCAGCAGAGATACTAAACCTAGCGCGAAAGCCACACAGAAGGCTATGCGGATTCCATCCACCTTGCCGTAAATTCCAATCAGGATTCCGCCCAAAAGCGGTCCTAGAGCCATAGGAATGCGCCGAACCAGTGAGTGCAGGGTAACTCCCATAACCCGTTTATCTTTGCTCATAACCTGGGAGACCAGGGTCATTATAGCCGGCAGGGACACTGCGGTCCAGGCAATAAAGAAAACACAACCAATCAAAACCGCCTGCCAGCTAGGAATTAAGATAACGATAGCATAGCCGAAGAGGGCTATAACCGTAAACAGCATTAGGGATTTCTTATAGCCCATTTTCTCCGCTAAATACCCGCCCGGAAATGAGTATATGGCACTTAAGAAATTATCCATGGCATTGAGGAATCCGACTGCATAGATACTGCCCCCCAGGGCAATCAGATAGAGGGGCAGGAACCTTTCCGCCATTTTTTCACCCAGGCCAATTAGTATAACCATAATCAGCATGGAGACTATACTGGAGTTGACCCCGAAAAAACTAACCAGTCGTTTTTTAATGTCTTTCTTGCTGTCTACTGCCTTATCTTCCTCCACTATTGTCGCCTCGGTTCATTATCTTATTATCGATATTATAATGCTAAGCTTTCATGTTGGAAAGCGTGTTGAGGGGACGGTCCTTTTGACACGTTAACCCTTTTTCACAATCTTTCATAGTCTATAACAAGGACTATTATGGAGGTGAACAAATGGCTGATGATATTGTTCTAGGCAGCCGTACTCTACGCCGCGGTGATAGCGGAAGCGATGTAGAACTGGTGCAGAATTTCCTTAAGGTGCTGCCCGAACCTATTGGTACGCAAATAAGTATGCAGGAGAAGGGGACATTTGGCCGGGAAACGGAAAATGCAGTTAAGAAATTTCAAAAGTATTTTGGTCTGAAGGTTGATGGTATAGTAGGGAAGAATACCTTTCTTTTCCTGGGTGTACCCACCGGTTCCTACCTTCCCCCGGGCGCTCCCTTATTTGGAGCCCGCACCCTGCAGCGGGGTTCTTATGGTTGGGATGTTTGGGTGCTGCAAAACCGCCTGGCTACCACTGCCAAAACATTTGCCGACGCTCTGGGTGGTCCGGCAGACAAGAGTTTTGGCCCGAAAACCGAGGCTGCGGTTAAGCTATTCCAACGGGATGTACATTTGCAGGCTGATGGCATTGTGGGTCCCAAGACCTTTTACCAAATATATTATTTTGCTGGTATGGGAGGCAGGATACTGCAGAAGAATCGCGGGGATCGTAACCGGGGTTATGATGTATACTGGTTGCAGCGTAGTTTGAAGGATCTGGGTTATTATGAAGGGAAGCTGGACGCCATTTTTGGCCCGGCTACTGAAGCAGCAGTTAAAAAACTACAGGCAGCAGCTAAAATTAAAGTAGATGGTATTGTAGGAGCACAGACATTCTACCACCTGGCCAGTATTTGACCAACCTGCTAGAACGCTGTTGGCACAGCGGTTACAATAAGTCCGGGGACAGTCCCCGGACTTATTTGACTTATTAGATTTATTGTGAGGATTGAGATTTGGATAGTTTCTTGTCCAGCATTTTCAGGTTATTCAGGGCTATATCACCCTTAAAGACAACCAGGTTAATTTCCTCGTTGCTGATGGCACCCTCCAGGTCTTTTAGGGAAAAGTCAGTTTGCTGGGCCAGCATCTTATCCTTTTTTCCCGCCAGGGGCAGCAGCATTGACCAGGGGTCGGAAATGGCAGTAATCTTGTCAGTGGCAGTAACCCAATCGCCCCGACTGGCTTCGGCCATAGATGACATTACCCCGTACTGTACCTCGTAAAATTCTGCGGGCGTAGGTATGGAAAAGACCCGGGCCAATCCGGCGTATTGGCCATACAATTCAATGGCCCCCAGAAGACTTTCTTCCAGGCGCTGGTTACTAATAGCGATAGTCAAATCGTTTAGAGCCAGTTTGAAGTTTTCTCTGTCACTCGGTGGCAGCCCTGCCTCTATGGCCTGAGGCTCCAGCTTATTCCAACTTTCATGAATCTTTTTTAAGCTCTGCAATTCTTTTTGCCATTGGTTAGTGGTTTTTTGCTGTCCCCCACCACGTTGCCCCGAAGATGATTTTTGGCCGCCCTCTTTGCCTTGCTGGGATTGCCCACCACTACTTGAAGAGCCACCTTCCTGGCCACCACCACTGGAAGAGCCGCCCTCCTGGGAACTACTACCACTTTGACTCCCTTGAGAACCCTGACCGCCCTCAACTCCACCCGGGGCAGTTTGCTGCAGGGAGGGCACTTTCGCCATTCTGGTTTTACGGTCCAGTTCCCCGATAACGATAGTAATTTCTTTGAGCATATCCTGGGCCTCAGGGGGAGCTTTTGGTTTTTGGCTGGCAGAAGATTGTGGCTTTTGGGAGGCTGGCTGTTTCTGGCCACAACCACTGGGAACCATTAAGATTATTAATAATAACGCTAATAGGATAAAGGGGAGTCGTTTTGGGGGCAAGTTTATCACCTCAATTTTTCCATAATCAGAGCAACCACATGGTATAAAAATTACTAGCATCGGGTGTTTACCATTGTCAAGCACCGGAAGCACTCTAGGAAAATCAATTGTCCCGGAGCAATATCCAAAAATTTACAATTGCTTAGATTTTTTGCAATAGCTTATTATTTATAATTTCCCTAAAAGGTTTATTGCATGCAAAAACGCCGAGATGTTAATAGGAGTTTTCATCTCGGCAAACTAATGTTTATGCAATTAACATAACTTTAGAAATTAATCCTCCATGGACTTAAGGGCGCTAAACTCCAGCTACACCACCAGAGACAATAAAGGTCATAAGGTCGGCACTACCTGTATCCAGGGGCTGAACCTGTTCCCGGGGGAAAACCAGCAATTGACCGGCGAAGTTGTAGGATTGAGGTACATAAACGGATATGTATTCTTCCAGCCCAAATTTAATCAGGGAGTCACAGGTAATAAACCCCAGTACATGGGCACTGCTATCCGGACCCAGCTTAACCAGTACCGGGCGGTTAAAGCTCTTCTTTTCGCCGGCAAAGGCATTAAGCAGGTCTTTAATAGAACCATAAAGTAGTTTAACCAGGGGAAGACGGCTCATCAGGCGGTCAAACAGCAACAATAATCTTTTAGTAAGGAAATTGGAAACCAGGAAACCGGTTAAAGTTATAATTACCAGGGTGGCCAGGAAACCTACCCCGGGAATAACGCCGATACCGGGAAGAGGAATTCTTAACAGGCCATCCACCTTGACAAAAAGTATGTACACCACATATAAAGTTAGTACTATGGGTACCATGAAGAGCAATCCATTAATAAAATAGTTAGCTAACTTCTTCATAAACTTAATCCTTTCTATTTAAACATAATGGCATCATATAGCTTATAAGTTACCGGCTATGCGGCTAAAAAGATATATAGTTAAAACGCCGACAATCAGGAAACCTATTCCTACCGCTACGCCCAATTTATTTTCTTTGATAAACGCCTTTATTTTATCTAACACCTTATCACCCTGCTTACAGTAAGATATTAAGATTATACACGCTAATAGTTCTACATAATCCTATTTATACCTGCATGGGCGATTACATAACTTGAGGGAATAAAAAATGGTGCTTTTGTTAACTTTTATTTCTGATAGGTCATAAATATTTGGGCCAGATGGGGGTCAAACTGGGTACCGGAGCAACGCCTTATTTCTTCCAGGGTTTCCTGGTGGCTCATCGATTTCTGGTAAGGACGTCCATGTAGCATCACATCATAGGCATCGGTAATAGCAAGTATGCGCGCGTTAAGTGGTATATCTGAATCCTTCACCCCCAAGGGGTAACCGGTACCATCCCAGCGTTCGTGGTGCATAAGTACGGATTCAGCTATTGGGGACAGGTCAGGGGAGGATAAAGCTATACGATAACCTATTTCTGGATGTTTCTTGATTACCTCCCATTCTTCTGGGGTCAGCCGGGTAGGCTTATCCAGAATATTACCGGGTATAGCAATCTTACCTATATCATGCAATGAGGCCAGCAGGGTTAAGTTATCCAGCTCATTTTCCGGCAAAGCTAATATTTGACCCAATTGAACGACCATTCTCCGCAGGCGGTTGGTATGCTCACGGGTTTCATGGCTTTTCATCCAGAGAGTTTTTTCCAGCGAGGTGATGAAAGTGCTGCGATTACTTTTATGTTCCAAAAGCTTATTGCGGTACATGCGGCCTTCGGCTTCCTTGAGGATTTCTCGGATATCCTGCCAGTTATATATCTTGGTAGCCATACCCAGAGATATACTAAGCTGTAAAGGGTAAGAACCGGTCTCGCGGCAGCTGTTTTTTATCCGCTTATATATTTGGTGAGCATCTTCTTCACTCGTTTGGGGAAGCAAAATAGCAAACTCATCGCCACCCCAGCGGGCAATGATATCTTCTTCCCGGCAAGCTTGTTTAAGCAAACTGGCTGCACTGATTAATAATTCATCACCATCATGGTGGCCGAAGGCATCATTAATCAGCTTTAACCCATTAACATCACCAATTATAATACTGATAGGTAACTGCCTGTCTGTATCCAGACGATTAGTTTCCTCTTCAAAAAAGGCCCGGTTGTAAAGGCCGGTAAGTTTATCGTGATAGCTTAAATAGCTAATTTTTTCTTCATCCTGTTTTTGCCGGGTAATGTCTCGTACTGACTCGATAGCCCCTATTTTATTATTATGTTCATCATATAAAGGCGAAGCTATGGCATAGAGTATAACTCCCTGGGAACCTATATAAGGGCAAAAGGTTTCGGTAGCCAGTGTTTCTTCCCCGATGTGTTCCACCTTGTGATACTGTTGCCATACTTCCTTATCCTGTTTTAAAACAATATCTAACAAAGTAGGACGAGGAAGTCCATAAAAAGGCAGGGCATAGGCGTGATTTCCTTTTCCCAGCATTTGTGCAGCCTTGACCCCGGTCATATCTTCCATAGCCCGGTTCCAGGCAATAATCTTACCTGTTTGGTTAACTACTGCAGTAGCATCAGGAAGAAAACTAATAATATTATCAAGTAGCTGTTTGGATTGGCGCAAGGCTTCTTCGGCTTGCTTTTGTTCGGTTATATCATATAAAACAGCAATAATCGCTGGCCGACCTCTATATTCAAATGAGCTGAAGGCGGCGTCTACCCAGACATTAGTTCGGTTAGGGGTATTTAGTACGTACTCAGCACGGGGAGGGGTTTTTAAACCCTTGAGGCAGTTATAAGCTTCCTGACGAACTACCTCCCGGAAATCAGGGTGGATATAGCTCCAGCAATCTATTTCCATACATTCTTCCTGGGTAAATCCACTAATTTCCAGCAGGGTGGAGTTAACCCAGACCAGTTTATCATCCTGCAAAATAAGAACCGAAGCCGGTACAATTTCAGACAGGCGGTAAAAATTATCTTCATTCTGATCGGACTCATCTTCTTTTATTTGCCTGTGCTTAAAAGCTTCCTTTAGTTTTGCAGCTTCAAACCTTACAGCGTCCGAGGTAATTTTCTCGCTATCATTCATATTTTCACCCCCTTATAAACACGAAACTAATTCCTATGTTTATTTACAGAAGCACACCCCGTATATTGTTTAGTTTGGAGGCCGGAATTCATTAGCGTTACGTTCCCTTTTCTGTTTATACATGCGGGCATCGGCAATATTAATAGCTTCCAGCAGACGGGGTGTATCCAAAGGACTGCAAGCTACTCCAAAATCAGCAAAAACATCAACATTAATCCCCGGCGGGCGCTGTTTATTAATTTCTTCATTGACTCGCTGCAAAGCAGTTTGCGCCTGTTCTGGGGAAGTTGAGGGGAATAGCACTATAAATTCATCTCCTCCGTACCGTCCTACCGTATCCACCGAACGAATTGTCTTGGCAATGGCATTGGCGGTAGCTTTTAAAACCTCATCACCGGCAGAATGGCCAAAGCAGTCGTTTATCCCTTTAAGATTACCCAGATCCAAAATACCCACGCAGGCCTGCCCTCCATATCTACCAAGCTTCTCCTCTTCTTCTTCTATGCGTTTCATCACATAGCGGCGGTTCCATATTCCAGTTAGGGGATCTATTAGAGCCTGCTGGTTAAGTTTGTTTTTAGCCTCCATTTCTTCCAGGTGCAGTGCGATGTGTGCCGCCAGGGTATTCATCAGCTCAAAATCAAGCTCTGTAAAAGCGTCTTTTTCCAAATGGTCTATGGCTACCAGCCCCCAATTAAAATTTTCATAAATTATTGGGGCAATAATTAAAGATTCTATTCCATCATGGTATAGTTCGATGCCCTTGACTTCCGACTGTACATTGTCGCTGTAGAAAGGTTCGCCGGTTACTATGGCTTGCTCCAGTATCGTTCCTTTTTTAAGCAGCATGGTTTCCAGGTGCCGGGCAGTAAGTTCTCCGGTAACTTCCCTGAGGGTGAAGAAATCAGCTTCTTTTGATTCCCTAACCGCTATTAGCAAGTTGCGGAAATTAATAATATAGGGCAGGGAACGGCTGATAATCTCAAAATCGTCATCTATCGACCGGGAAGCACTTAAATAGCGGAATATATTAAATAAATCTTCTTGTCCCTGGGCCAATTTTTCCGCCCGCGCTTTTTCTGCCTGTAAATCTTTATTAGCATGGCGGAGTTCGGCAACCAACTGCAAGGCCTGGCGATAAACAAAGAAATAAATCAAAAACATAGCAACAATAAGGGATAATGCAACTATCAGCATGTTTATGGTGGTGCTGTTGTAGACCGAATTATAAAGGATAGAATTATCTTCTCCCAGCAACAATACAGCGTTACTATGATCAACATTTCCTACAAACCAGGTCATATCATCATGGGTAAATAGCTTATCATCTATTTTTTGCATCTGCCCCAGGTTTAGGTCGGCCCGGGGAGTGATTTTTAACCGGTAGTTAGCCAAATTCATTTCCGCCAGTATTGGTGCCAGATCAAATACTGCTATATCCCTGGCTATTATTTCCTGCCTATGTATCAGCGGGTTACTAACTATGAAGAAGGGATGGTTATTATAATTAAAATAATCAACTTCGGGATAACTTCCATACCGTTTAAGCAAATTAATTTTTTCGATAATGCCCTGATTTCCGTAGGAGCTTATAACCTGATTATCCACCAGGCGTACAGCCAGAACACAGTTTTTCAGCCTGGTGGCACTATTGGCATAGTAAGGTTGGGAAAAATCAACCAGTTGCTCTCTGGCTAATTTTCCGGAATTATAATCCCTGATTTTATTTCTCATTTCTGCCTGACAACAGAGGCCTTCCATATCCTCTATGCAGTTCTCAATAAAGTTATTAATAGTAATAAGATATATTTCTGCTTCGGTTCGAAAATTAGACTGTTCGCTATTCATCAATACATTTTGTACCGGGAACAAAATGGCTAAAAGCGATAATGCTAGCAACAATACTATTCCTGTTAAAACAACTTGAAACTTTCT
>CAZAZH010000032.1:0-19511 GCA_964489585.1 uncultured Syntrophomonas sp. | reverse complement strand
ACCTGTGCAGTTTTGAAAGAACTTTTGTAGGGAACGACCCCCGTGTCGTTCCGAATAGAAAATGTAATCAAATTTCCTGGTGCGTCGATGCTCAGGCTAACGCCTTCGATCCATCGACACTAGGCGAGACATCGTCGCCGTCGCACCTTGCTTAGAAAATATCTGGTATTACAAAAACAATCTAATATAGTAATTAAATTTCCTGGTGACAATAGCGGAGGGGAAACACCCGTTCCCATACCGAACACGGCAGTTAAGCCCTCCTGCGCCGATGGTACTGCGGTTTATCCGTGGAAGAGTAGGACGTTGCCAGGAATTATTATTTTCTGGTCTTGTTGTTATTACCAGCTCGGCGTAGGACGCCCTCATTGCCCTAACGGGCTCGAGGACACGGATGTTCGTCCTGGCGGACTCACAATTAAGGTAGTTGCCAGGATTTATTATTTTTTCTGGGCAAAGTGTTAACACTTTTTATAGCCAGTGCATAAGCTATAGGCAAGCGGAGATACTTTTTTATAAAAGGAGAGTATTTTATGAAAACGGAAACCCGTGGTAATGAAAAACCTATTACCGGGGTATTATTACCGCGTTGTCATATCTGTGGTGAAGTACCTGAAAAAGGTATAAGGGGCGGAATAAGGATAAGAAAGACCTTCATCTGTGATAAATGTGAGTTGCACATTGTTTCCCTGCAAGCGGGATGTAGTGAATACCAGGTGGTATTAGAAGAGCTAAAAAAAATATGGTAGCCTGTAATCTATACTAATAAGCACAAGAAGTGCTTATTTTTATTTTTGAGGACTTATCATATTTAATATACAATTGATACAATAACGCCCTGGTTAGAAAATAGTTAAGTTTTGAGAATTTCAGGGGGACAGAGGAACCGCGTGTGCCCTTCTGGGTATCCCCTGTTTCCTAAAAGGAGACATTTATTTGCCAGAAGCAACGCCTATTTATACAGCACTGCAGCAATATGCGGGTAAAGGTTTTCTCCGCTTACATATGCCCGGTCATGTTGGCAAAGGTATTAACCAGGAGGAACTAGGCCGGCTAACTGCTTTGGATTTGACTGAAATACCAGGGTTGGATGATTTACACCTCCCGACCGGGGTTATCAAGGAGTCGCAGGAGTTACTGGCAGGAGCTTTTGGAGCTGCTAAGAGTTATTTCCTGGTAAATGGGGCCACCTCTGGAATACATACTCTTTTTTTGGCCCTTAATCAGGATGGCAATAAGGTTTTACTTCCCCGTAATGCCCACCGTTCTTTTTATGGGGGCCTGGTTTTGTCAGGAGCGGTTCCGGTTTACATCCCGGTTCAGGTAGAATCAGAATTGGGTATAGCCCTGGCCGTTACCGCCGAGGATGTAAACCGTCTCTTAATATCAAACGCGGATGTAAACAATATTTTTATCAGCAGTCCCAGCTACTATGGGACAGGCTGTGATATTGCAGGCATTGCCGCTATCACCTCCCGCCATAATAAATTGCTGCTGGTAGATGAAGCTCATGGTGCCCATTTTGCTTTTAACCCGTTCTACCCCCGACCAGCACTGGAAAGTGGTGCTGATGCAGCAGTTAATGGTTTGCACAAAACCCTGCCCGTATTAAACCAGGGTGCCTGCCTGCATTTATCGGCGCGACTGGCGGGTGATTTAAGAATAGAAAAAACGCTTAGTCTGCTTACCACTACCAGTCCATCATATCCCATCCTGGCCTCGATTGAGTTGGCTCGCCGGTTCATGGAAAAGAACGGGGAAAGCTTATTGGAGAAATCTTATCAGCTTTCCCGGGAATACCGCCAGAAGATAAATGCCATTACTGGCCTGAGTTGCTGTGAACAAGAATTGCAGGCGGTTAACGGGGTTACGGGCTTAGACCCGCTCAAAATACTGGTTTCGGTACGGGCAAGCGCCTTAAATGGTTATCAATTGGCAGCATTACTAAGAGAAAGATATGGTATTCAAGTCGAATTAGAGGACCATAATTTCATTCTGGCTATGTTTTCTATTTTTCATGACCGTAATGACTGGGAGGAGTTTTACCAGGCCTTACAGGCTATTACTGCCGCTTATCCGGGTGAGAGAAGAACCCGGACTACTGTAGAACTACCTCCCACACCACTAATGCTGCTTACCCCCCGCCAGGCTTTTATGGCTTCCTGCCACCCGGTACCTGTAAAGGATGCACTTAACCGGGTAGCAGCAGAGATGATTGCGGTTTACCCACCTGGTATACCCTGCATCCTACCTGGTGAACTAATTAATCAGGAAATGCTGGATTATATAATATATCTGAGAAAAAGTGGCGTCCGCATACAGGGCCCCCAGGACCCCAGTTTGCAATATATAAATGTGACAGGTTAGTAAATACGCGCTAATAACAAAGTTGTCTTGTGAATAAAGCTGAATTTATAACGTGATTAATTGTCTAGAGCGAGGAGTAAGGGGTGAGGGGTTTTTATCCATCTTACGTTTCCAGTTTAACGTTTTATGGTCTATTATATTAACATAGGTAGGGTAGATAGTATATGTAGTTAATTATGAGTTAAAAGAGGGTGTAGGTACTGGCAAGCAGGGGAATATTCATAAGCCTGGAGGGAATAGACGGCTCAGGCAAAACTAGTTTAATAGAGTCTCTCAAGCCTTATATCGAACAGAAATTTGATGGGGAAGTGCTAAGTATAAGGGAACCAGGTGGCAATATCATATCAGAAAAGATAAGAGAACTGTTGCTGGATGCTGCTAACCAGGGGATAACCTCGAGAACTGAAGCCCTGCTTTATGCCGCGGCTCGCAGCCAGGTAGTAGCAGAAGTTATTAGCCCGGCTTTGAAGGCGGGCAAAATAGTATTGGCTGACCGATATATGGATTCCACCATAGCTTATCAAGGTTATGGTCGGGGGCTGGAACTTGGTTTTTTACAGCAACTAAACCAGCTCTGTACCGGCGGGCTGAAACCGGATTTAACTTTGTTGCTGGATCTGGATAGCCAGGAGGCCGGGCAAAGGCGGAAAAAAGAAATTCCTGATCGGCTGGAGAAAGAAGGATTAGCTTTTCAGGAAAAAGTTAGACAGGGATACCTGGTTTTAGCAGAACAGGAGAAAGAACGGATAAAAGTACTGGATGCCAGGCAGGCACCGGAAAAAGTCCTACAGCAGGCTGTAGGCTGGCTGGATGAAATAATTAGATCACACCGGAAATAAGTAGAGGATGTGTTCTTTAATGAAGATAGACCGGGAGCGGGATAAAATAAATAGTTTCGGTACTCCGGTGAGAAGTGGGGTACAGGGAATAAAAAAGACTACGGCCTCTTCATCCTTTGAACAGGAACTAGCCCAGCACCGTGATGCGGAAAGCCAACACCGTATGCAGGAAATATTAAAAGAGATCGACCAATTAAATGAAAAGCTTAATCGCAGCCTGAATGTAAATGATTTAATGCTATATAAGAAAAAGGTGAAACAGTTTCTACAGGAGGCTACTACCCGGGCTTATGCCGTAAAACAGGAGCGGGGTCGTAATCGCCGAGGACGTAGCCTTTTAATTTCGGTTACTACTATAGACCGGGAAGTGGAAAATCTTATTGAGGATTTTGTAAGAGAGCCCAGAGAACCAGTTGATGTACTGGCTACCCTGGATAAAATTAGGGGTATGCTGTTAGACCTGATGGTATAATAGGAGAAGTTATGGATTATTTTGCGGGAATAATAGGACAGGAGAGGGCTATCAGCCTGCTAACAAAAAGTATGGATAACGGTAACATTAGTCATGCTTACCTTTTTACCGGTCCAGCCGGGGTGGGGAAAATGCAGGTGGCCATGGCTTTTGCATACAGCCTTATCCAACGGCAGGATAAACAGTCCGGGGTATATTTTAGTGAAAACATGCACCCGGATCTTTTTATCATAGAAAAATTAGAAAATCGCAGTTTAATCAGCAAAGAGCAGGTAACGCAGGAACTAGAACCCTGGTTGGCTTTAAAACCATACCGGGCCCAGCGCCGGGTAGCTATAATCCGGGATGCTCACCTGATGAGTATGGAGGCCGCCAACGCTTTATTAAAGACCCTGGAAGAACCACCGGATTGTGCCTTAATAATACTAATCAGCGATGATGATAATCTATTAGAAACTATTGTTTCTCGCTGTCAGATGGTTCGCTTTTTTCCGCTGGCGGAAAAGGATATTTATGATTATCTATTAACGCATGGTTTTAACGAGGAAAAAGCCGCCTGGGCTGCCCAACTGGGTCAGGGTAGTATCAGCAGGGCTTTGCCTTTTGCCCAGGAAGAGGGTTTGGAACAAATCTGGGATACGGTTATTGCTATTATTACCGATTTGGCTCAAGGCCGGAGGGGAGCTATCTTTGAGCTATCTGAGAAAATACAAAAAGCTCCGGACTTAAGCATTAAGGTAATGGAAACAATTTTAAGAGATGCGTTGGTAGTCAGAAATAGCAGGCAACAGGATATTCTCCTGGCACCGGAAGCCCCGGAACTGCAAAAATTATTACAAGGTAAAGACCAGGGAAAAATCATGCACGCGCTGGTGGAAATAGACAGATTAAGGGCTTATTACCGGCGCAATATAAATTCGGCATTGATAAATACCAGCATAGGCTATCAACTCTGGGAAGCGTTACAGTAGTTGATAGACCATCAAGGAGGTAATGTAATGGCCTGGGTGGCAGGGGTAAGGTTTAAACCTGCAGGTAAAATATATTATTTTGATTGTCAGGATATTGATCTAAAGGCAGGGGATTCTGCCATTGTTGAAACAATCAGGGGCATAGAATGCGGAATCGTAGCCATAGGTAAGCGAGAAATGAGCGAGGAAGAGTTGGTTCTGCCCCTAAAAACAGTGATACGTAAAGCAACTGATGAAGATATCGAAACCTTTAACCGGAATAAGCAAAAAGAAGAAGAAGCTATGCGCATATGCAAAGAAAAGGTTAAGGAACATCAACTGCCCATGCGCCTTATTGACGTTGAATATACTTTTGATATGGGAAAAATTATATTTTACTTTACCGCCGAAGGTCGGGTAGATTTCCGGGAACTGGTGAAAGACCTGGCGGCTATTTTCAAGACCCGTATAGAGTTGCGACAGATTGGGGTACGGGATGAAGCTAAAATGCTGGGCGGATTAGGAACCTGCGGTCGGGTATTATGTTGCAATTGTTTCCTGGGGGAATTTGCACCAGTTTCTATCCGTATGGCCAAGGAGCAGAACTTATCATTAAATCCGACTAAAATATCAGGCATTTGTGGACGCCTAATGTGCTGTCTCAAATATGAATCGGATTTATACGAATCCGGTAAGGGAAACGGGGAGAACAGTAATGGAGAAAAGCCTGCAGGAGTTAAAATTGATCTTACGAGAACTGATGCTGGAAGTGGGGGAGCTTAAAGAACGATTAAGCAGGCTGGAAAAAGATATAAAGCAGGAAGAAGAACCTCCCCCACCAGTATATAGCCTGGAATTAGAAGGAGAGAGCTATGATAACCTGGGTAGAATTTATCGACAGGGATATCATATTTGTCCTGCCGCTTTTGGACAACTGCGCAGTGGCGAATGCCTTTTCTGTATAGCTTTTATGGAAAGGAAATAAAAATGAATCCCCAATCAAGTAATTTGCTGTATGAAGGTGAAACCCTGGATGATTTAATTATCGGAGGGTATAAACTAATTCAGCCCCGCCAGGGTTACCGTTTTTCTATAGACGCGGTTCTGCTGTCTCATTTTCCCGACCTAAAAAAGGTAAGACAGGTAGTGGACCTGGGCTGTGGTAACGGAGTGATTCCCCTCTTATTATCAGCACGTTCAGATACCATTGAGATTACCGGCATAGAAATTCAGGAAACTATGGTTAAACGGGCTCAAAGAAGTGTGGAATATAACCTTTTACAGGAGCAGGTGGAAATAATCCAGGGAGATTTACAGGAGATAGAAAAATATTTGCCGGTTGCATCGACCGATTTAGTTTTAAGCAATCCCCCCTTTTGGGGCAAGGGAGAGGGACACATAAGCAAAAATCCGGAAGAAGCCTGTGCCCGTCACGAAATAGCCATGGATTTAAAGGGCCTTATCCGGGCCGCGGCTTATCTCCTAAGGCCGGGAGGGAGTTTTTGTCTTATTCACCGGGCTGAGCGCCTGACCGATATAATAAACCTTTGTACTGCCCATAGACTTTTGCCCGTCCGTTTAAGGACGGTTCATTCTTTCTGGCAGGAGGAAGCCAAACTGATTTTACTGGAGGCGCAAAGGAGAGACCAGGGACGTATGGAGATAATGCCCTCGTTGGTAATCTATAGTAAGCTGGGTGAATACAGCGACGAAATAAACCGATTTTATTACGGTGGAGGGGATATATAATTGATGGGTAAGCTTTATATATGTGCTACTCCCATAGGTAATATGGAGGATGTTAGCATAAGGCTGCTCAAAACCCTGCGCCAGGTAGATATGATAGCCTGCGAAGACACTCGCCATACCCTGAAGCTTTTAAACCGCTACAAAATCAAGAAACAACTTATAAGTTACCATGAACACAGCAAGCCGGAAAAAGAAGATTATATTATTGAGCTACTTCGGGAAGGAAAAGACATAGCTCTGGTATCTGATGCGGGTATGCCGGCCATATCTGACCCCGGAGAAAACCTGGTGAAAAAAGCTATTAGCGCAGGTATTGACCTGGAGGTAATACCTGGACCTTCGGCTCTAATAGCAGCTCTGGCTATTTCCGGTATGGATACTACGGCCTTTGTATTTGAGGGATTTTTACCTTCACGCAGCTCCCAGCGCAGAGAGAGATTAGAGAAGCTAAAGGAGGAAACACGTACCATAATTCTTTATGAGGCACCCCATCGCCTGCTGGCCTGCTTGAAGGATATTGAATTAATTCTGGGAGAGGAGCGCCAGTTAGCTATTGCCCGCGAACTAACTAAAGTCTATGAAGAGGTAAAAAGGGGTAGTGTCACTGAGCTCTATGAATATTACAGCCTTAATCCGCCCCGGGGGGAGATAAGTATAATTATAGAGGGTAAAGAAGTGGTGGTAGAAGCTAAAAGCCTTACGGAAATTATCCGGGAGGTGGAAGAGTTACTGGAACAGGGAATGGATAAAAAAGAGGCCTTCAAAACGAAGGCCCGTGAGTATGGGATTAAAAAATCCATGCTCTATAATTATTTTGTTAAATCGAAATAAATAACCTATGTACTTAGCCCACCTGTTTGGTCAACTCAGTAAGACAGTTTCTGCAGAGATTTTTACCTTTATAATTAAAGACTTCTTCGGCATTACCACAGAATATGCAAGCAGGTTCGTATTTTCTAAGAATAATTTTTTCGCTATCAACATAGATTTCCAAAGCGTCCTTTTCTTCAATGCCCATGGTGCGTCTCAATTCTATGGGAATTACAATACGACCTAGCTCATCAACTTTTCTTACTACACCGGTTGATTTCATCATAACTACAACCCTCCTCTTTTCCCAAAATTTCTCCTCCCCGCAAATATACCATTGCTGGGATAAATAGTCAAGTATTTTTCTACAATTTCAGACGAAAAAATAAACTTTAAAGTATTTATTTGTTTATTATGGGCTAAATAATGCATGAAAACGCAAGATACCCCCGTTTTTATCAAATCCTGGTATTCTTTCCGAACTGCGGATATCAGACCTGATTTTATGGAAAACTATTAAGAAAAGTTTAAATATTTGCTGTACAGGACAAGTTTGCTTATTATATAAAAGGAAACGTTATAAGCAGGAGGGACTAAAGTGCAGAAGAAAGAAAGTTTTTACATCACTACCCCAATTTATTACCCCAGTGATAATTTACATATAGGCCATGCCTATACCACGGTGGCAGCCGATTGCATGGCCCGTTTCAAACGAATGCAGGGATACGATGTATTTTACCTTACCGGAACTGATGAGCACGGCCAGAAGATAGAGAAAGTGGCCCTGGAAAAGGGTAAAAAGCCCCTGGAATATGTAGATGAGATAGTAAAAAACATCCGCGACCTGTGGGACACCCTGTTAATAACCAACAATGATTTTATTCGCACCACGGAAAAACGCCATGAAGAAGTTGTGCAAAAGATATTTCAGAAGGTATATGACCAGGGAGATATATTCATATCGCAGTATGAAGGCTGGTATTGTACCCCCTGTGAAACCTTTTTTACTCAGCGCCAACTGGCGGATGGAAAATGCCCCGACTGTGGCCGGGAAGTAGAACTTTTGCAGGAAGAAAGCTATTTTTTCAATATGGCTAAATATGCTAATCGCTTGCTAGAACATATTGAGAGTAACCCTGAATTTATTAAACCCGAGTCCCGTCGTAATGAAGTAGTTAACTTTATCAGAATGGGGCTGGAGGATTTGTGTGTTTCTCGTACCACCTTCCGCTGGGGGGTACCAGTACCTTTTAACCAGAAACATGTGGTTTATGTTTGGTTTGATGCCCTGATAAACTATTTAAGTGCTATTGGATATGGCAGCGATGAAGAAAAGTTTGAACGTTATTGGCCAGCCAATGTACATTTAATCGGCAAGGATATACTCCGGTTTCATGCTATTATTTGGCCCATTATGCTAATGGCTATGGAATTACCGCTTCCTCGACAGGTTTTTGGCCACGGCTGGATTATGCTGGAAGGAGGAAAGATGTCCAAATCCAAAGGTAATGTTGTGGATCCGGTTATACTTGTGGATAAATATGGAGTAGATGCAGTTCGCTATTATCTGATAAAAGAACTAAGCTTTGGCCAGGATGGGTTATATTCAGAGGAAATGCTGGTTAACCGAATTAATTCTGATCTGGCCAATGATGTGGGGAACTTGATTAGTAGAACCGCAGCCATGATAATCCGTTATTTTGATGGAAAAATCCCGGCAGCTGTTGTTACCGAACCAGTAGACCAGGAACTCCAGGATTTGGCGGCCCAGGTATACCAGGAAGCTACGGCTAAACTGGAGAACCTGGATTTTTCTGCTTACCTGATTGCGGTTATGAAGCTGGTTGCCCGGGCTAATAAATATATAGATGAGACTGAGCCCTGGCTACTGGCCAAAGAGGAAAGCAAAAAAAATCGCCTGGCTACGGTAATGTATAATTTGGCCGAATCCATACGGCTAATAATTACTATGCTGGCTCCAGCTATGCCTACTTTGCCCGAGCGGGCCAACCGGCAGATACAACTTTTTGCTGATCTTGACCAAATTAAATGGGAAGATGCCGGATGCTGGGGTCTGGTTAATAGCGGCGCAGAAGTTAAAAAGGGTGAAATATTATTTCCCCGGATTGATTTAAAAACACTGGAGGAGGAGAACCTAATGGATGATAATAAAATAGATGTTGTCAAGAATGAGGTCGCCGAAGAAAAAGAAGAAAAACAACCCGACTATATAAACATCGAAGATTTTGCCCGCGTAGATTTACGGGTGGCTGAAGTAATAGCCTGTGAAAAAATGGAGAAAGCTGATAAACTACTGGTCTTACAGGTACGTTTGGGTGAAGAGGAACGTACCGTAGTCTCAGGTATAGCAAAGAATTATAAGCCTGAGGACCTGGTAGGCAAAAAAGTAATTCTGGTAGCTAACCTTAAACCTACCAAATTAAGAGGAACCCTTTCTCAGGGTATGATTTTGGCTGCATCTGACCCTGATGACAATGATATCGAGGTTTTAACTCTGGAGCGCATACCGTCCGGTAACCGGGTAAAATAGTTGGACCTAAACCATTCTTTGCACGTAGATAATAGTAGTTCTGGCGGAGGGTTAAATAATGTTAATTGACAGTCATGCTCACTTGCAGGATGAAGCGTTTCAGAAGGATTTGCCTGAAGTTTTGCAGCGGGCTAGTGAAGCCGGTCTGGAGAAAATCATTTGTATCGGCTATGATTATGATTCATCTGCCGAAGCGGTTAAACTGGCCCGTAAATACCCTCAGGTTTATGCGGTGGTAGGGGTGCATCCCCACGATGCCAAAACCCTGAAACAGGAAACTATGGCTGATTTACTTAAGTTAGCCCGTGACCCCAAAGTGGTAGCTATTGGTGAAATCGGGTTAGACTTTTACCGCAACTTATCTCCCCGTGATGTACAGGAGAAAGCCTTTATAGAGCAGATAAAGCTGGCTCAGGAGCTGTACAAACCTATTGTTATTCATGACCGTGATGCCCATCAGGAGGTCCTTAACATAATCAAAAAAGAGAAAGCAGGTCTTAATGAAGGGGTATTACATTGTTATTCCGGGCACCTGCCTCTGGCTATTGATTTGATGAAAGAAGGCTTTTACATATCTTTTGCCGGGCCTTTAACCTATAAAAATGCTAAAAAAACCGTAGAAGTAGCCGGTAAGATTCCCCTGGACCGGATTTTGATTGAAACTGACTGTCCCTATTTAAGCCCCGAACCGCTGCGGGGTAAACGTAATGAACCTGCTAATGTAAGCTTTGTAGCTGCTAAACTGGCAGCAATAAGAAATAAAACCCCTGAGGAAATTGCCTACCTCACCGCCCGCAATACCAAACAAGTCTTTCGCATAAACGACTAAAGAGCCTTTTAACAGGCTCTTTTTCGAATTATCCCCAGTCTTCGACTTATTTAGTAATTGGTAAAAAATGTTTTTCAGCAAAGTTTTTGCACCTTTAGGAATAAAATAAGAACAGGACGATAATAATTTAAGTGAGTAACTTTTTATGGGTAACCATAATGAGTAAAAATAGCCAGCAAATGCCAACAAGTTTGACTTATGACCGGTGTTTTGGCTAAAATGTTGTATGTATTCAAATTATCTCCTAAAAGATAGTTTGAATGAAAGGGAGGAGAGTTATGGGGATTGTCTGGTCTAGGAAGACGACTATCCTGGTAGCAACGATTCTCTTTATGATCGTTCTGGGGATAAGTCTCTTTTTTGCCTTACAAAAACCAGTTACTATTGCAGTTGATGGTAAAGTAATCAAAAGCGGAGTGTTCTTCACAAGTACAGTTAATAGAGTTTTGGAAAAAGAATCTATAACACTAGGTAAACATGATCAAGTACAGCCGTCCCTAAATAGTAAAATAAAGAAGGATACTCGTATTGTAGTAACCCGAGCCTTTCCAGTAAAGATTATTGCAGATGGAAACAGTAAAGAAATAATTACTATTCCCATAAGCATTAAAGAAGCCATTCGATTGGCCGGTTTTGAACTGGGAGAAAAAGATATCGTAAAAACAATTCCGGTTACAAAGACTGTTCCTAACCAGGAAATAGAAGTAATACGGGTTACTGAAAATGAGATAAGTGTTCAAGAAGCTATTCCCTGTGGGGTAGAACGTACCAGTGATAATAGTTTGGAAAGAGGTTTAACCAAGACTATAAGTGCGGGTAAAGATGGATTGGCCCAAAATACCGTAAAAATTACCTATCACAATGGTCAAGAGGTAAAACGAGAAGTTATTAATAGTGAAACCCTGGTAGAACCTAAAAACCGAGTTATTGCCATGGGAACTATTACTGCCGTCTCCCGCGGTAGTCAACTATTAAAATTCCGGGAAGCCCGTTATATGGAAACCTCAGCCTATACTTATACTGGAAACCGTACTGCCAGCGGGAAACATCCTGAAGTAGGACTGGTAGCTGTAGACCCTGGAGTTATTCCCATGGGGAGCCGATTGTATATTGAAGGCTATGGCTATGGTCGAGCAGCTGATACAGGTGGTTCAATCAAAGGAAATCGCCTTGATTTATTCATGGATGACCGTTCTCAGTGCCTGAATTGGGGACGAAGAACCGTTAAAGTTTATTTATTAGATTAAAAAAACAAAGGAAAAACCTCCTGTCTTCGGACAGGAGGTTTTTTTATGCCAGCTTAAATTTCCAACCTTTTCCTCGGTTTAAATTGATGTAATGACAGAAAAATAAAACAGACAATAAAAAAGGAGGTGAACTATCGTTGCGTAAAATTTTTATTTTGTTATTATGCGTAAGTTTCCTACTTATAAGTCTGATGGGATGCCAGACAACAAGCAAAAAACCAATGACCCCTACACGTAAACCCGGCGTTACTACCAAAAAGCCCACCACAGAAATGACTGCCAGCGAGAGACGGGTAATGGCTAATAAGCTATCTAAAATGGCAGAGAATGTGAAGGGGGTAAAACGAGCCAGTGTAATAGTCTCCAGCATTGGAATGACTAATACCGGCACTACCGCAACTACCAACAAAATGACTAATACTAATGCTGCTAGAACTAATTACAGCGGACAAGTGGTAATGGTAGGTTTGACCTTGGACCCAACTGCTACCCGAGATGCTGCCACCATTAATAAAATTAAAAGTACAGTAGCTAATAAACTAAAAGCCAGCGACCGGCGCATTTCTCAGGTTTTAGTAACTACTGATCCTAATTTGATTAAAAGGATTAATGACGTAGCTGCAGGTATTATTGAAGGTAAACCTATACAAAATTTCCAGAGCGATATTAATGATATAAGCAGTAAACTGAAACAACAGCGTCCAGCATTTTAGTTATATAAACCCCGGGTTCAAATATCCGGGGTTTTTTATACTTATTTTTAAAATAGTTCTTATTTATCTTTAGTGAGAGTCGGTTAATTTATAGTATAATAAGCAAAAGAAGATGAGGGGAATGATACAAGCAGTATCTTTATCACAAATTCGAGACTTAATGCGCCGCTATGAATTTTTCCCCCGTAAAAGATGGGGTCAGAATTTTTTAATAGATGGCAATATATTAAATAAAATAATAGCATCATGTGATTTAAACCGGGATAACTATGTTGTTGAAATAGGGCCTGGTTTAGGTACCCTTACCACGGAATTGGCTGAAAATAGCAAAGGGGTATTGGCCATAGACATAGATCGGGATTTACAGTTGATGCTACAGGAAGTATTATCTGGATATAATAACGTACAACTATTATTTGCCAACATACTGGATATAAATCTGGAAGAGGAACTAATAAAAGCTTTTGCCCTTCCAACCATCCAACCTTATCAGGTCTGCGCTAATATCCCTTATAATATAACTACGCCCATAATTTTTTATCTCCTGGAAAAATGTCCTCATTTACAATCTGCTATCTTGATGATGCAAAAAGAAGTAGCACAGCGAATAATGGCAAGCCCAGGAGGAAAAGACTACGGCTTACTTACCTTAACCACCTCTTATTATGCTAATTGTGAGCTGCTCATGAATGTATCCCGAAACTGTTTCTATCCCCGGCCTGAAGTTGATTCTGCAGTATTAAGGATAACACGCCGACAAGAACGCATAAAAGTTAATAATGAAAATGTTTTTAAAAAATTACTACGGATTTCATTTCAAAAACGTAGAAAAACTATACTTAACATATGTACTGAATTTTCGGGACAGGATAAGAACCAGATCCAGGGGTGGCTGCAGCATTGGGGAATATCACCCCAGGCCCGACCGGAAAATCTTAGCCTGGATGATTTTGTGTTACTGGCCAATAACCTGCCCTTACAGGAGGATTAATTATGGTTTTTCACAGTCCCAGTAAAGGTATAATGGAACTAAATGAAGTAATAGTAGACATTCTGGACTATATTAGCGAAGATATTACCCGTTCATACAAACTCCTGGTAGGCAGTGATTCACATCCTAGCCAGCAGGGAACCTGTTTTGTCAGCGCCATTATAATTCATCGTCAGGGTAAGGGTGCTCGCTATTACTATAACAAATCGACGGAGCAGAAAATCAAAAGTTTGCGCCAGCGTATTTTCTACGAGGCCTCACTAAGCCTGAGCCTGGCTGACCAGATTTCTCATTTGCTTAAAGAACATGGGCGGGAAGACATGAAAGTGGAAATACATTTAGATGTTGGCACCCATGGTGAAACTAAAGAGCTAATTAAAGAGGTTACGGGAATGATAGTAAATAGTGGTTTTGCTGCCAGGATTAAACCTGATGCCTGTGCCGCCAGCAAAGTAGCTGATAAATACACCAAATAAAGAGGATTTTTTATAGATTGTTGACGAAAAAAAACTGTATTTAGCAAGATTTTTGGCCATTTACGAGTTGACATCAGAATTGTTTTCTAATATACTATTTATTTTACTATTGACTTTGTCTCCGCCCTGTTATAGAATAATAAGTGATATTTCTATAAAGAGGGTGGTAGTGTGAGTTCTCCCAGGGCTTTATCAGATATTAAAAGAGACCTGGAATCTTTTGTTGGTAGCAAGATTAGACTAAAGGCCAACCGGGGAAGGAACCGCATCGTAGAAAGAGAAGGTGTTCTGGAATCTATATATCCTAATATATTTGTAATAAAATTGAACGAGAGGAAGATTGAGCGGCGAGTTTCATACACTTATGCTGATGTACTTACCGAAACAGTTGAACTATTCGTTTATGATAATCAGGATTTGGAAATCCGTATAGCTTCCGCTAACAACTAAATATAAGGTAACTACTGCATGAACTTCATGCAGTTTTTTTTGCCTAATATATCAAGGGGACGGTCCTATTGATATATTTTTTTATTTCATTCGCCCTCAATCCTCACTCAAGAAAATTGATTAAGTTTTAAATTATAAGATTTGCTAGACGGCTTAGTTAAAGCCTGTTTTCTGATAATCATACTTCACCCGGCTTCGTAATATAAATTAACATTAGTGGGAAAAGAAGGTGGAAGAATGGAACAGGCCTTTTCCATATGGTCGCCGGTAATTATAGCCCAGCTAAAAACACCTCGACACCTGGGTCGGGAACACAGTTATTCCTCTGAACGATTTCATCGTACCCTGGAAGATCTTAAAGTTAAGGTAAAACATTCAGAAGTACTTTCCCAGGGGCAGGCAGTGGAAGTACGGGTCATAGTTGATATTTTATGTTTGTTGGAAGACGATCAGGGAACTATGCATCTGGTAAAAAAAGAAGAAACTATAAAGGAAAGAGTATTCTACAGTGATTTTGACCAGGCTCTGGAACGCAAAGATTCCCTCCGTTTCGTTATAAACATTAAAGAAATTTCCTGTGATGGAGAGCTTAACAGGGGAGAAATCAAAGTTAGATTTCTTATGGAATATAATATTATTGCTACCAGGGAACAGATGGTAAGGTTGTGGGCGGGAGAGCAGGGCGAGGTAAGCAAAGAATCGCTTAATCAGCTATTTGAACGCCTGGAAGAAGAAGTAACCCGATTAGCCGGAGAGAATCAGGAATTACATAGAAAAGTTTTTTATTACCAGCGGGATATATCCAGTCTAAAAAGGAGTATCCGCAAGCTAGAAATGCGTAATGTCGGATTGCTTAAAGAAGTTACTTATTACCAGCAGGAGTCAGAAAAACTACAGCAAAGTATTCAGGATAAAGAAGCGCGGATATACCGTTTGCAGCACTATCCGAAGGCATGGTCTTATCCTAAACTAGCGGAGACCCTGGAGGCGCTGCCAGAGGCTGAACCTGGTCTGGGGCAGCGGATAAAAAGGTTATTCTTAAACAATCTGCTTTAAACAAAAGGGAATAGGAAATAGAAGCAGGGACGGATTCTGCGGTCTTAACTGTGAGTCTGTCCCTTTAGTATTAAATCGTTCTGACCAGGGGTCCCTTACCCCTTACGCTCAACAATTAGTCAAATTCTAAATTCACAGTTATTTGCTAGATAGCTTTATTGCTAACGGGTCTTTTCATAATACCTTGTAACCAGATGTGAACACTTTTCATAGAATAGGATAACTGCCGCGAATCGGTAGTCAAACAGTAATTTACCGGGAGGTGTTTACAATTAAGGAACGAGAGATTAAAGAGGAGGAACGGGCTCCGGAAATAAACGTAAAAACCAGGAAGTATCAGGCTATTCCCATTAAAAATGCCAGTGAAGAGAGTATGTTTGTGGTTACTACGGCCCGCAGGAGTAATATAGAAATGAATTATTCTTGCCCGGAATGTGGAGTACAACTAAGAAAACAGGAACTGGAAAAGTGCTATGGCTGTGGTGGGGATTATTGCACCAAGTGTTTGCAGGAGCATGATTGTGAAGCTGAGTAAGCCAGGGGAAACTTCCTCGGGCTTGCTAAACTTATCAGGTGAGTCAAGGGAACCGTCCCCCTGACTCATCTTGATTTATAATAGGAGGCCGTTAGTATGACTGCCATATCGGGAATAATTTATCCTCCCACCCTGGACTTTGAATACCTGGTACAACGTCCCCAGCAATTACTTAAAAGCTTGTCTGAGCTAGGGGTAACCGTATTTTTTCTTAACCGTCCGGCCTATCACCATGGCATATATCAAGGAATTGAAAAATATAACCAGCATTTCTTCCTGTTTCACCACACGGAGCCTTCCTATCCAGTTACTACCAGACCAGTAGTCTATTATAGCAATCCATCCCAGGTGGACATTATTCGCGATTATAACCCCTGCCTGGTAGTATTTGATAGCCTGGATGAACCTGTGGGTGAGTTCTCTTCCTGGCAACCATATTACCACCAGGCGGTAGCTTCAGCCGACCTGGTGCTGGCAGCCTCAGAACCCCTTTTTACACGGGCTCAAGCAATTAACCCCCATACCCGCCTAATTCCCAATGGGTGTGACTTTAATTACTTTAAACGGGCCAGGAGCAATACATTAGTTCCGGCTGATTTGCCAGAACTCAAACGGGGGGTCATAGGTTACATGGGAGCAGTTGCCAGTTGGTGTGATCTGGATTTGCTGGACCGGCTGGCCCAGGTTTTTTCGGATTGCAGCTTATTAATTATTGGCCCTTTGTATAATGTACGTAATATCCCCTTGCGTGAAAATATCCATTGGCTTGGGTATAAGGCTTACGAGGAATTAGTATATTATGCCAGGTATTTTGATGTGGGTATAATCCCTTTTAAACAGAACGATATGACTGCAGCGGTTAATCCTATCAAGATGTGGGAATACATGGCTATGGGTATTCCGGTAGTAACTACTGCACTACCGGAAACAGCGAAATATAGCGAACTGCTATACTATTCTCCTGGGCACCAGGATTTTATCGATAATATCCGGCGAGCTCTAAAACAGGAAAACTGGGAGAAATGTGAACGCAGAACGACCCTGGCTGAGGAAAATTCCTGGACTAACAGGGCTGAAGTAATGCTTGGGGCTATACAGGAGCGTCTAAGAGCAAAAGGTATTAAAGTCCAAGAAAATCTGCCGATTCCTGCCAGCGCTACCCCCTATCACCGCAAAAATTGGTATCAGAAGGAACATGTTCGCTTTCAAAGTCCGGCTAAAAAGTATACCGTACCGCAAAAGAGGGGTAATGTGGAGGAAACAGTTCTTGGATATCCTACCCTGGAGCTATCCGGGGATGACAGCGGAAGTAATCATCTAACAATTGTTGGCCAACACCTAAAAACTTTCCGCTATAAAAACAAAAAACGATATTTGCCAGGTGAGCACCCATGCGTAAGGTAATGATAGGCTGTCCATTACGTAACCGGGCCTGGGTTTTACCCCGCTACCTGGACTGTTTGGAAAAACTTGATAAAAGCCAATGCCAGGTTCAGTACAACTTTATTATAAATGATTGCAACGACCATACCCCTCAGATACTGGCTGAATTTGCCCGCAGGCAACCAGGGATAGTAAGAATAATTGAAAAAAACTACGATTCCCCCGGCGGTTATCGCCGGGGTCAGTATAATTTTGAACGTTTAGCGCAACTGCGTAACCTTCTGCTTAAAGCCTTTCTAGAATCAGATTGTAACTACCTTTTTTCCCTGGACAGTGATATCCTGGTACCTGCCGTTACCCTTACCCAATTACTGGCCGATAATTGTGACCTGGTATCAGCTCTGGTCTGCAATGGTTATGAAATAGGAGATTCTGGCATTTACAACATTTTAAAGCGGAATAGTGATGGTAGCTATATTCATATGCGCAATTTTCCCCGGGATCGGGTATTCCCGGTAGATTGTACCGGGGCAGCTTATCTGATAAAAAGAGCCGTTATAGCAGCCGGGGTGGGCTACTCCGGCCATCGTGGGGGAGAGGATATTGCCTTTTGTGAAGATGCTGCCAGCCGGGGATTTGGTATCTTTTGCGACGGCCGAGTGGAATGTTTGCACCTCATGCGTGAGGATAAGGGGTAAGTTCTAAATTAAAGTTACTGATAAGGAAAAAAATTTGTTATTTGTGTATATTTTATTAATTAGGATAATCACACTTTGTTCTTTTCTTTCATAGTATAAGCTAGAAATTTGCTCTTACAAATTTCAACAAAGGCCCTTGTAGGCAAGAAAAGAAAAAAGAGAACAAAGGAGGGGAGAGTAACATGGCTGGACTTAAGTGTGAATTTCCGGACGGTTGTAGATTAGATTTGTGGGCGAAGGTAATAAAGGCAAAATTCATCGAAAAACAAGTAAAAGTCCTGGATACCGTGTTTTGTGTGCCCGATGAACAGGTAGGAGGAAAAGTAACCTGTGTAGAGGACATTAAGGTCAAAGTCATCCAGAAATTCGAGGATGTTGCATGTTTCAACAAAGTAAAAATCTTTATCGACTACGAAGTAATTCTGTTTGTTATTGTGGATGGCGAATACCAGATTATCACCGTAACTGACCGGTTTGAAAGGAACATCGAACTCGATGAATTCGATCCGCCCCTTACCTCTGAAGAATTCAGAGAGGAAATCGAACAGTCCGAATTAATTCTAAAGAATTGGACCTTTGATTATGAAATCAAGGGTAATTGCGAAGACCCTGGCAACCCCTGTAATCTTACCACCCCTGTCAGAGGAACTTGTATCGGACTTAAAGTTTATGTAGATATTATCGACAAACTGGGTAAGATGCACGATGTTATCGTATATGGTGAATTGGATCCAGAAGTAGAATTTTAGAAAACCCCCTGTCCACTTAATGCTCGGCTTCTGCCGGGCATTTATTTTTCCAAATATGGAGGTGCTTGGGTGGCAGTGCTAAGAATAGAACGGAAACAAAAAAACATTATGCGCAACCAGCTGGAAAAGGTACTGGAAATGCAAAAAGAAATCGACCATAAAATAGATGATTTTCGCAAAGAAACAGAGGTACCGGAATACCAGCAGTTTTGGGAAGAGCTAAGGACTAATAATATTGATACCATGCAAAAGCTATCACGATTTATGGTTAGAAAGTGTAACCGCTGAATATAATCGGTGGAGGCAGTTAGCCTTTTGAGGTGATAATAATGAAGAAATTGGGCTTGGCACTGGGTGGTGGCGGCCTGAGAGGACTGGCTCATATAGGCATATTACAGGTGCTAGAGGACAATAATATTCCGCCAAATATAGTAGCGGGTACCAGTGTCGGTAGTATAATAGCAGCTCTTTATGCCAGTGGCATGTCCGCCTATCAAATGGAGCAAGAGGTTGTAAAATTAAAACCGCATGATTATTTAGATTACAATTTCAGCGGATTTATTAAACACCTTCTAGCTTGTTTTTTCCCAGCTATAAATAATAATATAGATGGCATTATCAAGGGTGAACGCCTGGAAAAGATAGT
>CAZAZH010000031.1:0-19786 GCA_964489585.1 uncultured Syntrophomonas sp. | reverse complement strand
GTGAACGGAATAGAAAACTAGAAAAAATGATAATTTCCATGGCCTAACGCTAAAATCAGGGGAGAGTTGAGAAGGTCAATCTCTGTTCTAAATGGCCACACGATACTTATGAAATTGCTTTAAGTTTCTTATGCGGGAAGTTGGTGAAAAGTTTGCAGCGACCATCGCGAAGGCTATAGTATGCAGTGATGGTCGCTATAAACTACGCTTTCCTCCGTTGTCCCTCCCCATCTGCCGCAAGCAGTGCATAGACCACCATTTCGGGGGTAATTTCTCCCCCTTCGTGGTGGATATTTTCTTCCGCAATGCAGGCGCGGGCCGCTACTTTTTGCAGTTCCTCAGGTGAAACCGCAGTTAAGCCGAGTTCGGCCAGGGTAGTTGGTAAACCTACGCTTTCGCAAAAAGAATAGACCTCGTCAATTAAGGCCTTTGGTTTGTCATTAAGAAACAGAGAAGCTAGAACCCCCAGGGCTACTTTTTCGCCATGGTAATAATTGTGGGTCAACGGAAGTACTGTCAGTCCGTTATGAATAGAATGGGCCGTAGCCAGGCCGCCGCTTTCAAAGCCCAGGCCGCTTAACAGGGTATTGGCTTCAATCACATGCTCCAGAGCGGGGGTAACTGCATTAGCTTTACATGAAACCAGCGCGGATACGCCGTATTCCAGAAGGGTGTCATAACACAGCTGGGCCAGGGCATAAGCGGTCAGGGAGCCCAATTCTCCCGTTTCATTTTTGGATTTTGTCTTTTGGCATGATTCCGCTTCAAACCAGGTTGCCAGGGCATCCCCCATACCGGCGATCAGAAAACGTGGGGGCGCATTGGCAATAACCTCAGAATCTACCAGGACCAGATCGGGATTTCTTTTCTGGTATTCAACCCGAATTACCAGGCCCTCCTCACTGTAGACAACGGCGCAGGCACTGCAAGGAGCATCGGTAGAGGCAATTGTAGGAACAACAACTACCGGAGTGCCCAGGCGATCTGCAACTATTTTGCCGGTATCAATGGTTTTTCCTCCTCCGACAGCAACGACAAACTCTGCACGATGTTTGTTCCCTATCTGGGCTAAACGTTCTATTTCCCTATCACAACATTCGCGGGTGAACTCCTCAAAAAATAGGCGCACCCCGGTTACCGGTTGCGGCATCCTGTTTCTCAACAGTTTCATGGCTGAAGGTGCCATAATAGCCAAACCTGTTTGGCCGAAGTTTTGCAATTCACTTTCCAGGCGTTCAATTGCTCCTGGACCCTGAATATAGCGCCCGGGAAATATCATTTTAGTAATCATCCATAAATCCTCCCTAATTTTAATCTAACATGTGTTGCGGGGATGACCCCTCTTGCCCAAAATATACTTGCCTAAAGTGAGCGAGATGGATACAATTCAAACTTTCTTAAGTACAAGTCTTTAAAACTACCGACCAAATTTTTAGATGGGGGTGAATTCTAATATGTAATCATGATTGTATTTAAAGCTGTTCATAACAATCTACAAAGAGGAGTTAGTTATACATATTTTGTCCCCAATAGTCGTACAATTGTGGGAACAATAAACGAATACAGAACAAGCGTTCATCACGACGTATACCAGAAAGGTCAAGTTAAAGTATGCTTTGTCGAGGAACGTAACTTCAATTTTATTTCTGAATTGGTATTGTATAATGTTGAATCGGATAAAAGGACCAGGGGAGTTCAAATGTTTCCAAATGAAATGCGCGACTATTATATTTCATTGGACGAACATTATATTGTAAAAATGGTTGGCTTATTGAATGATTTAAAGACACATAATAGCTTAACTGAAATTTAGGTGTTTACTGGTGGAGACGAGGGGATTCGAACCCCTGACCCCCTCGTTGCGAACGAGGTGCTCTCCCAGCTGAGCCACGCCCCCACTTGAAAACCAAGTACAATTATATCATAAATATGAGTCAGTAAAAGACAAAAAAAAAGAGCACCTGCACATAATGTTCAGGTGCTCTTTTGAACGCCGACTAATGCATATATATCTCGAAAACCTGGTTTGAGCCCCAGGAGGTATTAGTTACTTCAAAGTCTTTATTATTTATACTCACAATTGCGCCAATCAGATCATAGGTAGAACCGCCATAGGTGAAGTGAGCGGGATCAGTTATTACTATGCTATCAAAGCTTACCCATTTACGGTTAGCGTAAATAGTGACTCCAATAGTTGTTCCCTCTTGATATCTAGAGTTATTAACATAGAACACGTATTTTGCCGGCTGGTTGCTCCAGGTACCGGTAGCTTCGCTGGTGTCTATAACTACTGCTTGCAGGTTGGCATTGAAATCAATGCGGTCGATGTTATAAATCTTATTATCATAGCGGCATTTGAAGGATGAATCCAGGTTATACTGTCTACCACCAATACGAAGGACGTTGCGGCTAACTACCATTACCTGTTCCATATCATAGACAATGCTATCTCTAAGGATTTTTACCTCAGAGGCATCGCGGTAGACATCGTTTATCATGATCCAGTTATTATTAATACTGGTGGTACAATAGAAGATAAATTTTTCTTTATACCGTTGCAGGTTATTAATCTCATACTGTTCTCCATCCACAATCATTAATACATCAACAAAAGAGTAGTTTTTATTATTAACTGTAAAATTTCCGGCAGCGTCTATAGTTACCTCAGAAAGGCGATAGCGTTTACCATCAATAATAAAATCAATTGCCCTGACCCCGGCCATATTAAGAGTTTTATTTTCTACAAAAATAGAAGATATATCGGATATGGTCAAAGCCCTGACAATAACTGATTCAGTTTCAACCAATTGCGGGATATTATCGGTATTAGAGAATGCTACTCGGCTTATATCGTAAAATGTATTTCCTACCTCTATGGTTACCCTATCCCGACCCAGGTCATAAATCCTACCACCAAGTTGTACGCTATACTGGTCTAGCAGTAGTAAATCAGAAAGGTAGTTTTCACTATTAGCCGAGTTTATATAAGTCTTGATATAATCCGCATCATATTTTAAATTTCTAATGGTAAGGTTGGCAAACTTCTGTCCTGCCGGGAAAACTACCAGCTTATCGCCATTAACCACTATTTTCTCCACCTGGTAGCGCTTGTTGTGCACAATAATATCGAGGTCACGTAGTGAGGTATTAAGAGCAAAATTATAGCTATTATTTACATAGAGACTATTTTGGCTGGAAGAAAGACTATTAACAGTTATACCGGTAAAGCCAATCTTAATAGTTATCGGAGTATAGGCCAGTTCATAAAGTTCATCACCAACAGCGACGTACTTAAAGGAGCCACCTATCGGACTAGTCGGGATTACAGGATTAACCGGGGTCAAGGTCGAGGAACCTCCGTTAATTTCCATGAAATTTAAAATCACCTTACACATCTGTGCGCGTGTTATATATTCAAAAGGTTTAAATTCGCCTCCGGGGTATCCAGTCAGAAGTTTCAGGTCAAATGCAGTATTAATATAGTCACGGTACATACTTTTTTGAACGTCCGCTTTATCGGTAAAGGGTATGGTCTTATTGATTCCCTCCTTACCGAGGGCACGGACCATCATAGCTGCTGCCTGACTTCGTTTAAGGCCGCTATCCGGTTGCAGCACATTGGAATATTCAGAGGGAATTAGTATCCCGTGTTTAACCGCCTCATTTATCGAACCGCGAGCCCAATGCTTGCTGGTATCATTAAAATAGCGGGTGGTGGTGTCGGTTGGAGTAACTCCCATACAATTAATAAGAACCGCAATAAATTCAGCCTGGCTGACAGTTTTATCAGGTTTAAAAGTACCATCAGGGTAACCATTTATGTAACCTGCTGAGGCCAGGTTGACAATGAAATCCTTGCCCCAGTGCTGGTTTATGTCAGGGAAAGTTGCCGCCATTATCTGCCCCGGGGTGCAAAACGTCAGGAAAAACGAAAGCATCAAGAGATAAACATATCTTTTCTTCACAGCTGCTTATACCTCCTTAATAATATGTTTTACATAAATACGTTAAAAATATAGTAAAACTTTCCTCTATAACTCGTCTATATAGTCATAGATTAGCCAAAAAGTCAATTTCTCCTTCCTTGGAATAAGAAATATATAGAAAGGACACAGGGGGACGTTTTTGGTGTGTCATTTAAAATGACACACCAAAAACGTCCCCCTGTGTCCTGGAGTTGCTTTATGCCAAATAGACCGGATGCTGGCTTATGGAGGAGACGAGCTGGGCTAGTTCCTGCAGGTGACTAGAGGAGGGGGGCTGTACTTCATTTAATTGATATTCCAGGCCTAATAGTTTCCACTTGTGGCTGCCCAGGGAGTGGTAGGGGAGCAGGTCTATTCGTTCTACCTGAGGCAATTCCCGGATAAACCGGGCCATTTGTTCTAAATCTTCATGGGCATCAGTCCAACCAGGCAATATTACATATCTTATCCAGAGGCGTACCTCTTTTTCGTTTAGTAGTTTAATATTTTCCAGGTTTAGGCGGTTATCGACCCCGGTTAATAGCTTGCTTTTTCCCGTGTTTATATGTTTTATGTCTGCCAGTACCAGGTCGGTAAAGGGTATTAAATCCAGAACCACCTGGGAGCTAATATAGAGTGAGGAATCGTAGGCCGTTGATATCTTTTCTTTGCGACAATACTCAAATATTTCTTTAATAAAGCGGTGTTGTAACAAAGGCTCTCCCCCGGAAAAGGTTAAGCCGCCACCGGAAGCTTCATAATAAGGGCGGTTTCTCAGAATAATTTCCATCAATTCTTCGACTTCATATTCCTGGGCCTCAGGGCCTTGGACAGCCCAGGTATCCGGATTATGACAGTATTTACAGCGCAGGGCACAGCCCTGCATAAAAACAACTGTCCTAATCCCCGGTCCATCCAGGGTACTGAAAGTATCTATGGAGTGAACTCTACCCTTCATATTAAACCTCAACTTGCATCTATAATCTTCGGGACAAGGGGACAGGTCCCTTGTCCCGAAGACAAGGGGGGTATGGGTATCCCGCGATAGTGGGACAAGGGACCTGTCCCCTTGTCCCGTTACATGCGGCGGTAGAAGGTGCGGGCGATTACTTCTTCCTGTTGTTCCCGGCTTAGTTTAATAAAATGAACAGCATATCCGGATACCCGGATAGTAAGGTCAGGGTATTGTTCCGGGTGTTCCATGGCTTCTTTGAGCACATCGGGATGAATTACATTAACATTCATGTGGTGCCCACCCTTGGTAAAATAGCCCTCTAACAATCCCCGCAGGTTATTGACCTGTTCTGCCTCACTTTTACCCAGGGAATCAGGTACTATGGAAAAAGTATAGGATATACCGTCGCGGGCATACTTGTAGGGAATTTTTGCTACCGAGTTACATGCCGCCAGGGCTCCCTTTTCCTCTCGCCCGTGCAGGGGATTGGCTCCCGGTGCCAGGGGTTCACCAAGTTTGCGCCCATCGGGGGTAGTCCCGGTATGTTTGCCATACATCACATTTGAGGTAATAGTAAGTACGGATAAAGTATGTTCGGCATTTCTGTAGGCCGGGTATTTTTTAAGATATTTGATAAACATCCGTACCAGTTCTACTACCAGTTCATCTACCCGGTCATCATCATTACCATAGCGGGGATATTCTCCTTCTATAACAAAATTACGGATAATCCCGCGTTCATCGCGTACCGCTTTTACCTGGGCATATTTAATAGCACTAAGAGAGTCAGCAGCTACTGATAAACCGGCAATTCCAAAGGCCATAAAATAATGGACATCACTATCATGCATGGCCATCTGCAGGTTCTCGGGAGCGTAACGGTCATGCATATAATGGATGATATTCATGGTGTTTACATACAGCTCGGCCAGCCAATCCATTTGAATTTTCAAGCGGTGCATAACCTGGTCAAATTCCAGGTAATCCCCTTCGTATACAGGCATTTCCCGTCCCACTTGATCCCCGGTCATTTCATCTATCCCACCATTAATGGCATAGAGCAGGAGTTTGGCCAGGTTACAGCGGGCCCCGAATAACTGTGATTCCTTACCCAAGCGCATAGCGGATACACAACAGGCTATAGCATAATCATCTCCATACAGGGGACGCATAAGGTCATCGTTTTCATACTGAATGGAACTGGTTTTTATGGAAAGGCGGCTGCAGAAATTAATAAAAGGAGCGGGTAAGTTTTTGGACCAGAGAATAGTCATGTTAGGCTCCGGCGCCGGTCCTAAATTTTGTAGGGTATGGAGTATGCGATAGCTGTTTTTAGTTACCAGGTGACGGCCATCTACACCTGCACCCCCTATAGACTCTGTAACCCAGTTGGGGTCGCCGGCAAAAAGTTCGCTATACTCCGGGGTACGCAGATGACGTACCAAACGCAGCTTAATTACAAATTGGTCTATTAATTCCTGAGCAGTTTCTTCGCTGATAATACCTTTTTGTATATCTCTTTCTATATAAATATCTAAAAAGGTGGCTACCCGGCCCAGGCTCATGGCGGCACCGTTTTGTTCTTTAATAGCACCCAGATAGGCAAAATAGAGCCATTGTATGGCTTCCCGGGCATTGGCAGCAGGTTGGGAAATATCAAAACCATAGGCTGCGGTCATTTCCTTCAGGGATTGCAAGGCTTTAATCTGGTCGGATATACGTTCCCGCAGCTGTATGGAAGAATTACTCATAGTTTTATTAAGACTACTGCAGTCATCTTCTTTAGCCTGAATAAGATAATCGACACCATAGAGCGGAACCCGGCGGTAGTCGGCAATAATACGACCCCGGCCATAGGAATCAGGTAATCCAGTAATGATCCCTACTCGACGGGCCAGGCGCATTTCTGGAGTATAGACAGTAAATACCCCGTCATTATGGGTGCGCCGATGTTTTTGAAAGAAATCTATCAGGCCTGAAGGGGGCTCCACCCCATAAGCTCGGCAGGCTCTAACACTGGTACGCAATCCCCCATAGATGTTTATAGCCCTTTTCAGGGGGCTATCGGTTTGCAAGCCCACAATTAGTTCCAGGTCTCTATCGATATAACCGGGAGGATGACTGTTAATAGTAATGGGGGTATCAGCGTCTACTTCCAGTACCCCGTTGTGGGCACGTTCCTGACGCAATAACTCCTGACATTTAGCCCAGAGTTTACTAGTTTTTACCGAAGGCCCGGAAAGAAAAGCATCATCACCATCATAAGGCTGATAATTTTTCTGAATAAAATCCCGTACATCAATTTCGCACATCCAGCTGCCGGATATAAAATCCTGCCACTGAGCAAACATCATAACATCCCACCTATCGTTATTTATTAACCCGTCATGCCCGGAGGACGCAACCACGAACGAAAACTCCCGTGGCTTTCGTGGGTGTCATCCTAAGCATAGCGAAGGATCTGATATGATATTCCGTTGAAAGATCCTTCACTTCGTTCAGGATGACAAGGAAAGTTATTTTCTTGTTAACTAGGTTATATTGTTTACAAGCAGGAGAAAATTACTCATTATATTATGGGGATAGTTGGCGAAAGGGCAAGGCTTTACTATAATGGATGATGTATCCGACTATAAGTAAAATAGGAGATTTTAATAATGAACCAAATCCTGTTAGAAGAAAAGGTTTTGCTCGTAGTAATAAACAGAAAGAAACAGAATATAGATTTTGAAGTTTCGATTAAGGAAATGAAGGCTCTGGTGGAAGCTGCCGGAGGTCAGGTTATAGCTGTGCTTACCCAATCTCGGGAGAAAGCGGATAGTGCTACTTGCATTGGCAAGGGTAAGTTGGAGGAGTTAAAACATCTGGTAGAAGAACTGGAACCTGATCTAGTAGTTTTTAATACTGAACTAACTCCGGTACAGTTACGTAACCTGGATGATAGCATGGAAGTACGAATTATAGACCGTACTATGTTAATTCTGGACATATTTGCCCGCCGGGCTAGATCCCGTGAAGGTATATTACAGGTACAATTAGCTACTTTGGAATACCGGTTGCCCCGGCTAACGGGTATGGGTAAAAAGCTGAGTCGGACTGGTGCTGGAATAGGTACCCGTGGTGCCGGTGAGCAAAAACTGGAAATGGACCGACGCGTGATCCGCCGGCGAATAAAAGATATTAAACGGCAGTTAGATAAGGTCGAAAAAACCCGTAGCCTACATCGAAAACAACGTCAGCGGGCAGGCTTACCCTTAATTTCGATGGTGGGCTATACTAATGCCGGGAAATCATCATTATTCAACGCCCTTTGTAAGATTGGACATAGTAGCCATAATGAACAAGTGGAAGCTAACGATCGGCTCTTTCAGACCCTGGATACTACTATACGGAAAGTCCAGGTAGCTCCCGGAGAGGAAATACTAATATCGGATACCGTAGGTTTCATTCAGGATTTACCTCCTAATCTGGTAGCGGCTTTTCGTTCCACTCTGGAAGAAGTATTAGACGCCGATTTGCTATTACATGTAATTGATATCTCGGATCCTGATTACTTGGATAAAACGGAGGTAGTCGAAGATGTGTTGGAAAAGCTGGGAGCTGATCAGGAACGGATTTTGAGAGTATTTAACAAAATGGACCTGGTTGAGTCAACTATTTCAGGGGGGACAGGCGTATCAGCGCGATACGGTACTGGTATTAAAGAGCTATTAAACACTATAGGAACCAGACTAAAAGCATCATCATAGATAGTATTTCTATTACTTTCCAATATATAGATCCATTTAATTATCGACATAGTAGTAAAAGGAAAAGAGGAGTAAAACGTGGGAAGGGTTAAAGCAAATTACCGACTAATACTTATCTGTGTAGCTATTTTTTTAGTAACCTTTGCAGCAGGCGCATTTATTGGGAACCACCTCCAGGTAGGGCCGTTTGATCGCTCAATAACGGCCAAAGCGGAGCGGGGTAAACAGATTAACATTTTATTTATGGGCATTGATGCCCGTAAAATGGAGACTAATTCGCGCAGCGATACCATGATTCTGGCCAGTATAGACACCAAAGCCAATAAAATTGCCATGGTATGGATTCCTCGTGATACCCGGGTTGAAGTTAAAAAAAATCATTATGATAAAATCAACAGCGTAAATTATTTGCAAGGCCCGGAAGCTGCCTGCAGGGTGGTTGGGGATTTACTGGATATCCGGGTGGATCATTACGTAGTTACTAACTTTGCTGGTTTTGCCAAAATTATAGATATTCTAGGTGGAGTGACCATGGACGTTGAAAGAGATATGTCCCATAAAGACCCTGATCCTCAATTACGGATTAATCTTTCCCAGGGGGTCCAAAAACTTAATGGCCAGGATGCCCTGGGTTACGTACGCTACCGGGGCGGACCTACAGCGGATATAGGGCGTACCGGTAGACAACAAAAGTTTATCAAAGCCCTGGCGCAAGAGATGCTTCAAGGTAAAACTATATTTAAGTTACCGGAACTTCTACCGGAATTGACAAAAAACATTCATACCAACATACCGCTATCGGATATGATGGTTATGGCGAAACTGGCCAAAGATTTTGATTCAATGGAGATATATACCCAGACCATGCCGGGATATTCTTATACTGACCGGCAGACTGGAGCCAGCTATTGGGAAGCTGACCCCGGGATAGCTGCTAGCATTATTAATGACCTGTTTGCCGGGAAGAAGCATGATGTGGCCCAGGATCCACCTGATTGGGTAAAGAAAAAACCGGAAATAAAGCTGGAACCGGTAGTGGAAGAGGACCCTGAAGTTACTGAAAAAGAGGAAGAGGATACCGGCGAACTGAGCGGGGAGCAACCAGGTGATCCGAATAATCCTGAACCAATCAAGGAACAGCCATCACCCGATGACAAACTTCCGGGAGAAAACGGTAATGAACCGGTAGTACAACCCGGAGAACACCCGGGGACGGGAGCTGAAAATAATACTCCACCGAATGATAGTATTAAGAACCCTTTGCAGCAACCAGAGCAACCAGTACCTTTACCGGAAAGTGCACCGGAGGATAATACCGGTATACATGGGTATTAGCTATAAGGCTAATACTAATAACAAATTTGCATTACCCGTGTCTGTTTTTAACTATATTAGGAGGACGATAAATGAGTGACGCCATCAAGAAACGCCATGAAATAGCTGAAGAATACAAATGGAAACTCGAAGATGCTTATGCTAATGAAGAAGCCTGGGAAGAAGATTTTAAGTGGGTACAGGAAATGCTACCGGGCATTGAGGGCTTTAGAGGGCGCTTGCAGGAATCTGCCGATGTCCTTTACGATGTCTTCAAACGCCTGGAGGAATTACAGCGGCGCTCGGAAAAGCTTTACGTTTATGCCCGTATGCGCCGGGATGAGGATAATGCCAATACTCGCTATCAGAATCTTTTTGAGCGAATTGAGCGGTTGAATGTGCAGGTTGGTAGCACTACCTCTTTTGTAATTCCGGAGATAACCGTTATACCTGTAGGAAAAATGGAGGAATTCTTCCAACAAAAAGAAGAATTAAGACAATACCGGCATTTTCTAGAGGAACTCTGGCGGCAGCAGGAACATATACTTTCTCCGGAAGAGGAACGGTTGCTAGCTATGAGCGCCGACCTTTCAAGTGCGGCAGGAAATATCTTTAATATGTTTAACAATGCCGATATAAAATTTCCTTCCATAAAAGATGAGGTGGGGCAGGAAATAGTGCTGACCAAAGGCAGGTATGGCCGCTATATGGAAAGCGGCGACCGGCGGGTTCGGCAGGAGGCCTTTACTGCCCTTTACAATACTTACGGTAAATTCAAGAACACCCTGGCCAGTACCCTGGCTTCCAGTGTGAAAAGGGACATTTTCTATGCCCGGGCTCGTAAATATCCCTCAGCCTTGGAAGCAGCTCTGGACCAGGACAATATATCACCTGAGGTATATGAACAGCTTATCGATACTGTACACCATAAACTGGATTATATGTATCGCTATATGAAACTGCGTAAGAAGATTTTGGGCCTGGAAGAACTGCATATGTATGACCTCTATACTCCCCTGGTAAGCGATTACCGGGTACAAGTCCCTTATCAACAGGCTCAGCAAAAGGTTCTGGCCGGACTTCAACCCCTGGGGAATGAATATCTGACCTTGCTTAAAGAAGGAATGGAATCCGGCTGGATCGATGTTTATGAAAACGAGGGTAAAACCAGCGGAGCCTACTCCTGGGGAACCTTTGAGACTCATCCTTATGTTTTGCTGAATTATGATAATAAACTGGATGATGTATTTACCCTGGCACATGAACTGGGACATTCCTTACATTCTTATTACTCTAATAAGAACCAACCCTTCATCTATAGTCAGTACACTATCTTTTTGGCGGAAGTAGCCTCTACGGTTAATGAATCCCTGCTTATTGATTATTTACTGCAACACTCCAATAACCGGCAAGAGAAAATATATCTAATTAATCACTACCTGGAACAATTTAGAGGTACAGTTTACCGCCAGACCATGTTTGCTGAATTTGAAAAAATCATTCATGAAAAAGTGGAAGCTGGAGAGGGGTTGACTCCAGAAGAATTATGTAGAATCTATCGGGAGCTTAATGCCCTGTATTTTGGCTCGGAGGTAGTAATAGACCGGGAAATTGAAGTGGAATGGTCGCGCATACCGCATTTTTATTCAGCCTTTTACGTGTACAAATATGCTACCGGCTTTTCTGCTGCCACTGCTATTAAGGAGCAAATTTTAAAAGAAGGTGAAATTGCAGTAGCCAGGTACCTGGACTTCTTAAAATCGGGAAGCTCGGATTATCCCTTAAGTCTTTTAAAAAGGGCAGGAGTAGATTTAACTACCCCTCAACCGGTAGAGCAGGCTCTGGAGTATTTCGGCAGGCTACTGGACCAGATGGAAGAATTAGTATAAATAAGTAAGGCCCATTCGCAATAGAATGGGCCTTTACTTTTTTCTCTAAAAAGGGATAAGAACTAGGCAGCATATTTATCTACTTCATACATATCATCTAATTCTTTCTGCCATTTCTTTACCCACGCAGGTACCATCTGTAAGTACTGCTCCTTCTCCTCTTTACTAAGATTAAATTTGTTGCTGTAGAGGGGCTGGTTTTTAAAGTCTTGTTCGTAAATGGTTAATTCCATTCCTTTCACCTCTTTTCTAACATTTCGTATACCCCCCCATGTCAAACAGGAAACAACCATTTAATCAAACTTAATTAGCTGATTTATATGTAATTAACAATTAGCATTTTAATAGCAAATATTACCTTGAGTAAATTGTAACATTTAGCGAAAATTGTCGCAAAACAGTTTATGTTAAAAATACATTTATTTAAAAGTACAGGTATAATAAAACAGCAGCCAAAAAATAAAGGCCGGGCCCATTTCTATAAAAGAATAAGGCCTGGCCCCATTAGGTTTCCAACTGTTAATAAATCTTATCCAGTTCTTCCTGCCATTTCTTAAACCATGCTGGCGCCATTTCCAGGTACTTCGCCCGCTCTTTATCATCCAGGTTAAACTTATTACTGTATAAAGGCTGGCTTTTAAAGTCGTTTTCATAGATTTTATCGATGTTTGTATCCATTATTAATTCACCTCTTTTATGGTTTGAGCTTATTATTAAATCCTGATAATATGATTTGCATTTATTAAAAGATTATTGCAGCAAATCTTACCTTGTTATGCCGAGTATTCCCTCGAAAAATATCGTAAACAATTTACGTGAAAGGGTAGCAGTTTTTAAGCTCGGAGATAAAATATTAAAGCTAGAAAATGAGCATAATTATTAGAGAAATAAAAACGTTTCAAGGGGGGTTAAGTACTTGACCCGTTTTAACACTGAAAGTCTTTTTGATCAAACTATGAAAGAAATTGCTCCTTTGTTGCAAAGGTATACTGACTATGACCTGGTGTTAGGCATTCCTTTTCTGGATGAGCAGGAACGTCTGGTAAACTTATTAAAATCGGTAGATAATGTTTTAGAATCCTGGATAGGTCGAAGGCAATTAATAGTGTGCGTAGGTGATATTTCAGCTAGTGACAGTTTACAGGCTATTAAGGAACTGAATCTTAAGCACCCGCATATAGAATTCCTGATGCCGGCTGAGCTAAGCGGACGAGGAATGAGTGTGCGGGCTATTTTAGAAATATCGAAAAACCTGGATGCTGATTTATTATTGTTTAGTATTGGTATGGCTTGTGCCCAGGGGGTAGAAACGGAAAAATGTTGGTTAGACAGTCTATTAACTCCTATACAGGGACAGTATGATATGGTCTTAGCCAGCTTAAGACGGCACTCCGGGGTAGACAGTATTGCGCATATGTTGGCTGCTCCAATTTTAGAATCCTTTTACGGCTGCCGGGTAAGTGACCCGCTGGGTGGGATTTATGCTATATCCCATGATTTTATTGAGGAATTGGCCCATGAGGCTCGCTTCTGGGGCGAGAGCATAAGTGGTTACGGGATAGACTTCTGGCTCTTAACCAGAGCCTTAAGCTGGGACAAGAACATTTGTGAACTAAACCTGGGTGGGGAAATAGTTCAGTATAACCTGGAAAAAAGAAACCGTATATTTTATGAAATTGCTCAAACTATTTTTGAAGCTATAAAAAGGGATAGCGCTATTTGGCTTAAAGATAGGTTGGTTATTAAGGTTGCCGATATCCTGGCACGTAGTGAGGTTAGAAATCCGGATCCGGTTAACTATCCGATTTTTGAGTTGCTTACTAATTTTACTAACGGTTGCAGCCAAAACTCCGCTTTGCTCAGCTCTTGTTTGTCGCCTGAAATGGTAACAGAAGTTACCGAAACCATGGCAGATAACTTTCATATCTCTGACCGAGTATGGGTAACCGCAGTCTACAACCTTTTGCTCCATTATATTTTTGAAGATGAAGCCAAAGAGGATATACTGTCATTGCTGACTGCTATTTACAATGGTCGCATAGCCAGTTATATGGAAGAAATGAACACTTTTAGTGATAACTTATCTCCATCTTTCGGTACTGAAATAAATGAACTTATGGTTCGTAAAATGGATTCTATTCGTTTACGACTAAACAACGAGTTCTGGCAGGCGAAACCTATGTTCGACCGCGGGTGGCTTAGCCGGCAGGAGCAGTTTAAACCCCCTATAATACCGTTGGGGTATATGGAATATGTACCTGGTAAACCAGTTGTAGTACTTAAGAAGATAGCTGGTAAAGATGGGAAGATGGTTGCAACCGATAATATTTTTAAAGAACTAAGAAAACGCTATGAAAAACGCTTTATGGACTTTATGGTGGAACGGTTGGAAATTAGTGCCGACTCACAACCACAGGCTTTAATTAATAGGATAGAAAATTTCATGGTCGAGACAGAAAGTGTTCTGGACCGTTTATTACCGGGGGATTTGCGCACTCATCAAGGACTGCAAAGCTTTGTTGAAAGTCTGTTTGGCTTGTTTCCTCAGCAACAGATGTTTACTATAAATTCTGATTTGTTACGGGAAATGGTGGTACGTTTCCCGCCGATAAATTTAATGATTCCCATGGGTGTTTACAAGCCCTCAGAACTATTGTCTCGTATGGATGCCCGGGATATAGTAAGCTATGCTAACCTTATGGAAAGCTGGATTTATACTGACCGCGATTTAATCTGGCTGTTAGATAACCTTAAACCGGAAAGTTTTGAGTGGGTAGATATTAAACCCTTGATTTTACATGAAGAACTACGTACCGGTTTATCTCCCGGCAAACTATCTAATCTTAATCGGGTAACTGCTCGGATACTGGTTAAGGGGTTGGAGACAGATAAAGGCGGCAAATACCCTAAGATACGATATTTTACCAATCTGCTAAGGCGTATAGCGATGTCTGCCAATTACTCCCAACTATTTACCTTAATTGTGGCTCAAAGAAAAAACATAAGTACTAAAACGGGCAACTCATTGCTGAATTTGCAAAAAGGGGATGAGTTCTCGGCTCATAGCATATTTGAGAATTATCATCACCGGGGACTGGTAGCCAAAATAAAACAACTGGCTAACGATTTTAATAGCCAGGGGGACGAACAGGCGTCCCGTATATTCAGCCTTATGGCTGAATCCTATGGCTTAAGCCAGGTTCTGGAGAACGGAACTTTTTTAACTTGTAGCAGTTGGAGTTGGGCCAGTTATAGTTTTAAAGGGGGATTAAATATACCAACACCCCTTACCACCAGCGTAGAAAGCCGCTGGTTTAATCATGAGTTTTTGGAGTTACTTTACGAGGAATTAGGATATGACCCGAACGAGATAATGGAAATAGTATTTCGCCATATACAAAGCGGAAAGAGTAGTCAGAATCTGCTTGATACTCTCTTACCTACCCGGCCCAAGGATGTTGCCGTAGTTGTACAGGAAACAACTAATGAACCTAGTAAACACCTGCAGCGTTACGAGGGTAATCCTTTACTAGAGCCTTTAGAGGACAGTTTCTGGGAGAGTAGATATGTATTAAATCCGGGGGCTTTACGTATAGGTGAACAAGTATATCTTTTTTATCGGGCAGTAGGTGATGATAATATTTCGCGTATTGGGCTGGCCATAACTGATGGCTATAGGGTGATAGAACGTTTACCAGAACCAATTTTCTCGCCAGAAATACCAGAGGAAATAATGGGATGTGAAGACCCCCGGGTTATTCAAATTGGCGACAAAATCTATATGTTATATACTGCTTATGACGGGAATATAGCTCAGATAGCAGCTGCCTCCATCAGGGTGGATGATTTTCTACAGGGTAAACATGATAACTGGCAACGGGAAGGCCTGGCCTTTAAAAACATTTGGGATAAAGATGCTATTATACTTCCGGAGAAGATTAATGGTAAATATGTAGTATATCATCGTATAGAGCCCAGTATGTGGGTTACCTACTGCAATGAAATCAAATTCCCGCTTAAAGATAAACATGTTATAATTCTTGGCCCACGTCCCGGTAGGATGTGGGACTCATTAAAAATAGGCGCAGGGGCTCAGCCCTTAAAGACTAAATATGGCTGGCTCTTGATTTATCATGGTGTAGATCATAATTATGTTTATCGCCTGGGGGTGTTATTAGTTGATTTGAACAACCCCCAAAAAGTAATTTATCGTTCTCCTAATCCAATACTGGAACCAGAAGAAGATTATGAGATAGGGCTTAGCGGTGCCTGGGTACCTAACGTGGTTTTTACCTGTGGTGCGGTTTCAGGTACAGATAAAGAGGTTTTGGAAGATAACGATGAGATTCTTGTTTATTATGGTGCGGCTGATACCAGCATCGGATTAGCGAAAGCTACCCTGGCTGATTTAATTCCCGAAACCTTTCGCAGGACATAGAAAGTAATGCTTGAGGGATGAGGTAATTCCAGCCTCTTCCCTCTTTCCTGACTTCCCCTATCCTTCTACTCTGAATCGTGTTAAGAACAACGTGTGCCCTTTAGGGTATCCCCACAACACGCCCAGCTTGCCGTTCCCCAACACTCCTAACAGCAGTTTTATTTTGTCGAAAGAAAATTAAATCACAAAGTATAAACCTGGTTTGAAAAGGAGGAATAATGGAAGTAATGGAGAAATTTAACATAAAATCGTGTTGGGGGTAGAAATGTTGCACTGCGCAAATGAGGCTGTTCTATTAAAAGAGGAAACCACTTTTCCATCAGAGGAAGAATACCGATTAATTGCCGAAAATGCAGAAGACATGATTATTGTAGTAGATCCGGAAACCCTATTTTTTAAATATACAAGTCCATCTAATATGAGAATCATGGGTTACACAAAAGAGGAATTTTTGAGTCGGAGTTGTATTGACAAAGTACACCCGGAGGATCGAGAATATGTTGCTTCCAATTTAATTTCCGCAATTAAGGAAAACGCTGCAGGTAGTATTGAATATCGCTGTCTAAAAAAGGATGGTTCATTTATTTGGTTGGAGACCAGCGGTAAGATGTATAAGTCATTTGATGGTACCTCTGGGGTAATATTAATATCCCGGGATATAGGCAGAAGGAAGTTAGCAGAACAAGAGTTGCAAAAACAGCTCGATTACCAGAATTCGCTAATTAATAATATGAATGAATTGTTATTTACGTATGATAGAAACGCCCGGATAACCTATGCCAACCGGAAGGCTATTGAGAGTATCGGATATAGTATTGAGGAACTGCAGAATATATCCCTGTTCGATTTGGCAGTTCTGGAACAACATGAGTTTGTCGTTAAACAGTTAGAGGAGCGGTTTGAACTAAAAGTCCCCAATAATTATGAATTGTTTATTAAGCGTAAAGACGGTCGGGAAATCCTTGTACGCATAAAATCAACCCCTATTATTAATTCTTCTAACTCCAATGTAAGCGAGGTTCTAGTTCTGGCGGAAGATATAAGTGAGAAACTCCAAATGGAAAAAGAAATGAAACGATTATCACAATTATATACAGTGGGAGAGATGGCTACAGTTAGCGGTTATGAAGTCAGGAATCCCCTGGCATCAGTACGCGGGTTTTTGCAACTGCTTCAGGATAGCGGCGATTTTGTCCGTTATAATCGCTATTTCGGGGCTATGTTAGAGGAACTGGATAGAACCAATCTCATAATAAGCGAGTTTTTGCTCCAGGCTAGAAATAAGATAATAGATCTGCAATTAAAAGATCTTAATCGGGTAATTAAGGGCTTATATCCACTGTTAAAGGCAGATGCTGTTACGGGAGATAAAACTGTTACGCTGGAACTAGAGGAAATTCCGGAAATATTCCTGAACAAAAGGGAAATCCGCCAGCTAATAATAAACCTGGTACATAATCGCCTGGAAGCTACTCCGCCTGGCGGTGAGGTAAAGATTTCGACCTGGTGGCAGGATGATGAAGTGATTCTGGAGGTAAGCGACCAGGGAGAAAAAATTGCCCCGGAGGCATTGGAGAATATCGGTACACAGTTCTTTGTGGGACAAGATGATACCGATATGGAATTGTTGATATGTTTCGGGGTTGCGGCCCGGCATCAGGCACGGGTAGAGATAATTAATTATAATGGTAAAAACGGCTTTCAAATTAAATTTAAAATCTCTGGGAACCCGTATTAAAAATAACTGCTGATAAAAATCTAGCTACCTGGCAAGGACGGTAAATATATGGAAATGTCCTTGCCTCTCATCCCTCAATTTAAATAACAACTACTTTATATATATCCATTTCTTACTAACGAAATGGATTTTTTGGGAGGACTTCATTTGTTACTAAAAGCATTAGAGGGTGATTATAATCTTATAGCAGAGTATTCTATGGAGATGATAGATCTCTTTGACCGGGAAAGCTTTAATTATCTATATGCCAGTCCTGCTAACTACAGGTTATTAGGTTTTACACCAGAAGAGTTGATGGGGCAACACGGTCTAGGTCTGGCACACCCAGATGATTTGGAATATACGCAGGCTTTACTAGCGGAGGGATTGAAAAAAGGAAGTATTACCGGGGAATTTAGAGAGAGGAAAAAAGATGGCTCCTACATTTGGGTGGATGTCCAGGGTTATCTTATCAAACGGGCGGAACAACCAGATTATATTATGGTTATTACCCGGGATATAAATAAACGCAAACTGGCCCAAATTGCTCTTCAGCTTTCGGAAGAAAGATTCCGTTTAATTAATGAGAACGCTCAGGATCTAATTAGTATTATAGATGCCAATAGTTTTACCTTTACTTACATCAGTCCTTCGTACAGTTTACTAGGTTGGGATGAAGGGGAACTGCTGGGCCAAAGTTGCCTTAATCTAATACACCAGGACTATAAACCCCAGGCACTTTTTAAATTGAAAGAGTTGCTAATTAATGACTGGATCAGTTATAGATACCAGGGAATAAAAAAAGATGGCTCTTTTATATGGTTTGAAAGCGTAGGCAAATTGAGTCCTACTGGTTCGGAATTTATTATAATAAGTCGTGATATAACTGAAAGCAAGCGGGCTGAAGAAGCATTGCGCTGCAGTGAAGAACGTCTTCGCGAAATTACTGATAATATGCTGGATGGAATTATATTGCTTAATCGGGATGGGGTTATTAATTATATTAGCCCTTCCTGTCAAAATCTCCTTGGTTATTCCCCACAAGCGGTACCGGCAAGAACTAATTTAGATTTGATACACCCGGAAGATCGAAAGCAGTTCCTTTATACAGTTAATCAGGCTATAAGAAAACAGTCTTCGGTCAGGCTGGAATTTCGCTGCCGTCATGCCGAAGGTTATTATATTTGGTTGGAAGCAATAGGAAATGTTTTAATTGATGATGATACCCATTACAAAGGACTGGTAGTTGCTTTCCGGGACATTGAAGCACGTAAACAAGCGGAACAAAGAATTTTAGAAAATGAACGCCAACTTAAAGAACAATATGATTATCTCAACAACCTTATTAATACTATGAATGAATTCTGTTACATTTATGATCAGGATTTCAACCTAACTTTCGTCAATAAAAAGACAATTGAAGGGCTGGGCTATTCCAGGGAAGAACTATTAGGCCGATCCATTTTTGATTTTGTTCATCCGGATGACCGGGAAATAGTTCGAGCTATAGCGCAAAAAAGGTTTAATCATGTAGATGTGGGAAGATATGAGCACCGTATAATATGCAAGGATGGGCAAGAATTGTTGGTACGGATTAAGGGTTCACCTATTATAAATAATGGGGAAATAACTGGTACTTTGGTACTTTGCGATGATATTACCGAATATAGAAAACTACAGTCGGAAATGATCCGCCTGGATCAGATGCATACTTTAGGAGAAATAGCTGCCGGTTTAGCTCACGAAATTAGAAATCCCA
>CAZAZH010000030.1:0-20425 GCA_964489585.1 uncultured Syntrophomonas sp. | reverse complement strand
TGGCCTATTTTGCTGCTTTTACTATAATTGTAGCTTCCCTTATTGCCTTACGGCAGGATAATCTTAAGCGTCGTCTGGCTTACTCTACGATAAGTCAGTTGTCCTATACTATTCTTGGAGTGGCCTTGTTAACCCCGAGCGCAATAACCGGCAGTGTTCTTCATCTGGTTATTCATGCCTTTGGTAAGATTACCCTGTTTTTCGCTGCTGGAGCTATATATGTAGCCAGCGGTAAAACTGAGATCAGTCAAATGAACGGCATTGGGAAAAAAATGCCTTTTACCATGGCAGCATTTACTATAGGCGCACTATCGATGATTTCTATACCTCCAGCGGCAGGATTTTTAAGCAAATGGTATTTAACTATGGGAGCAGTTGAAGCTGACCAGCTTGCTTTGGTAGCTGTTCTGGCTCTCAGTTCTCTGCTAAATGCAGCCTATTTCCTACCTATAGTTTATCGAGCCTTTTTAAAGCCTATTGAAAACGGAGAAAAGGTGAAAATGAAAGAGGCTCCTGCATTTATGGTAGGTGCGTTAATGATTACAGCAATAGCAGTTTTATGTTTATTCTTTGCACCATATGTTTTCCTGGAATTGGCCCGGATGATTGTAGCTGCCATGTAGGAAAGAAAGGGAGGCAAGAAATGAAAAGGATTATTGAATTTATGGACAGACCTGATATAAGGAAAAAAACTCGCTGGATTTTAATTGCCATTCTGATAGGCCTGGTTTTAATAGACCCTTTTATGGAGAAACATCCGGTATTCGTAGTGGAAAGGCTACCAGCTTTTTATGCTGTTTATGGTTTTTTAAGTTGTGCTCTAATCGTTGCAGTATCTAAAATCATTGGTAAGCTGTGGTTGCAAAAACGGGAGGATTATTATGACTAGCTTTATACCCCCTTCTGCGGTTTTTATCGCAGGAGCCTTCTTGTTTCCATTTTTTAAAGGAAAGCTACGAAAATTATTAATCATTTTACTGCCGGTTTTGGCTTTTATAAGCATGCACCTGCTGCCGACAGGGAATTCCGGTCTGGTTGAATTTCTGGAATATATACTGGTTTTCAATAGAGTTGACCGCTTGAGCCAGGTTTTTGGAAATGTATTTATAATAATGGCCTTTGCCGGTGCTATTTATTCCCTGCACGAAAAGGATATATCTCAGATTATGGCAGCATTTATTTATGTTGGCAGTGCCCTGGGAGCAGTGTTTGCAGGCGATTATATAACCCTTTATATATTTTGGGAGGCAATGGCCTTCAGTTCGGTTTATCTTATTGCGGTAAGAAAAACTGATAAAGCTAGGGGTGCAGCCTTTAGATATATACTGGTACATCTTTTTGGGGGTATGTTACTTCTAGCCGGAATTATTATCCATATTGGCAGCACTGGGTCAAGTGAATTTGATTTTATAGGGTTAAATGGCCTGGCATCATATCTTATACTTATTGGATTTGCTATTAATGCTGCTATTCCACCACTTTCCGCCTGGTTATCAGATGCCTATCCGGAGGCAACTGTTATTGGTACTGTTTTTTTAAGTGCTTTTACTACCAAAACTGCCGTTTATACTTTAGCCCGAGCTTTCCCAGGAACTGATATACTGGTTTGGGCAGGTATTATAATGGCATTGTATGGTATTGTTTTTGCTATATTGGAAAACGATATGCGTCGTATATTATCCTATAGTATTATCAACCAGGTCGGTTTTATGGTAGTGGGAATAGGTATAGGTACCCCTATGGCCCTTAATGGTGCAGTTTCGCATGCTTTTGCTCACATTCTCTATAAAGGCCTGCTGATGATGTCAGCAGGGGCAGTGCTGTATACTACCGGTCGCAGTAAATGTACTGAACTGGGTGGGCTATATAAGTCAATGCCGATTACTCTGGGTCTGTGTTTGATTGGAGCAGCTTCCATTTCTGCTTTTCCTCTTACCAGTGGATTTGTAACTAAATCTATGATTGCTGATGCTGCTGCTCATGAAAGTTTAAATACTATCTGGATGCTTTTGACCATGGCTTCAGCAGGAGTATTTTTGCATGCCGGAATCAAGTTCCCCTATTTCGTGTTTTTTGCCAAAGATAGCGGCTTAAGACCTAAAGAACCACCTCTTAACATGCTCATAGGCATGGGTGTACCAGCATTTCTATGTATTTTTATCGGGGTATTTCCGCAGAGTATATATCAAATGTTACCTTTTCCAGTAGACTATGTCCCCTATACTTCCTACCATGTTATTGCTCAATTACAGCTTTTAATGTTTTCCGGACTGGCGTTTTTCGTATTATTAAAATATCTGCAGCGTACTAACACTGTTACTCTGGATACCGATTGGTTTTACCGCCGCGGGGGTCAGATAGTAGTTAATTTCGTAGGAACACCACTGGTATATTTGGTTAATGGTTTAAGTAAAGCATGTTATGAAACTATACCTGCGTTTTTAATTCGCTTTGGAGAGAATCCAACTGCAGCAATTAAAATCGGGGTAGATACTATGGCTGTGTGGGCGGATAAAAAGATGGGCAGGACACCTCCATTAAAGAAACTGGTCAGAGAGAAGAAAATTTATCCTCGTAGCCAGATAAAACCGTTGTCAATAGGGGCCGGGGTAGCTTTTATCCTGTTTTTCTTCATTATGATGTTTTTGATTGTTTTAAATATTATTTAAGAATATAGAAAACTAGATTTTGATTATGTTTCTTTGTAAAGCTATAGGTATTTACCAAACATAAAAAAGGGCCTGCCCGACGAGCAGACCCTCTTCATATGTGTTTTAGCTTATATAATGATACAGATTAAGCCGCCACTGCCTTCGTTAACAATCCTTTGCAGGGTATCTTGCAGTTTAACCTGGGCATTTTCGGGCATACGGTGGAGTTTGTTTTGTATGCCTTCCCGTACCAGGTCATGCAAGGATTTACCAAAGATATTGGAGTCCCAGATCTTGGTCGGATCTTCTTCAAATTCGTCCAGCATATAGCGCACCAGCTCTTCACACTGCTTTTCCGTTCCGATGATAGGCGTAATCTCAGTAGTTATATCGGCGCGGATAATATGCAGGGATGGTGCTTTAGCTCTCAGTTTTACCCCAAACCTGCTGCCCTGCCTGATGAGTTCGGGTTCTTCCAGGAACATTTCTTCCAATCGGGGAGTTACCACCCCGTAACCTGTTTCCCGGACTTCATCCAGTGCCGATGATACTTTATCAAATTCTTTTTTAGCCACACTCAAGTCTTTCATCAGCCGCATAATGTCATGGGTTCCATCAACAGGAAAACCGCTCACTTCGCTTAAAGAGCGGTAGAATAATTCTTCCGGTACAGTTACATCAATGGAAGCAGTGCCGGTTCCCAGACTCATTTCCTCCAGGCTTACATAACTAATGTGTTCAATATCTGATAGTTTTTCTATAGCTTTGTCTATATCCCTAACCTTTCTGATGCCGTTTAGTACTTCCCGGATCGAATCCTCCAGACTCTCCCGCAACCAGAATTCCTGGTCCAGTTCATCGACCCAGCGTGGAAGTTTGATATTAACTTCCTGCACCGGGAATTCGTAGAGTACTTCCTCCAGTATTCCCAGCATCTGATCTACCGATATTAGAGCTACATCGGCGGGTATCACACTAACCTCGTATTTGTCACTTAATTCTTCAGCCAGAGTCAGTGTCTCCCGGTCATAGGGACGGACAGAATTCAATATGATTATAAAAGGCTTATTCAGTTCTTTCAGCTCATTGATAACCCTTTCCTCCGGTTCTTCATAGGCATTCCGGGGAATATCGCTGATACTGCCGTCGGTAGTAATTACCAGGCCTATGGTAGAATGGTCGGCAATAACCTTCCTGGTTCCTATTTCGGCTGCTTCCTCGAAGGGAACCTCATAGTCAAACCAGGGAGTTCTTACCATACGAGGTTCTTCATCTTCTTCGTAACCCAGTGCCCCTTCAACGGAATAACCTACACAATCCACCATTCTAACCTTCAGGCTAAGGCCATTGGTGGTTGTGATTTCCACTGCTTCATTGGGTACAAACTTGGGCTCCGTAGTAGTGATTGTTCTCCCCGCACCGCTCTGAGGAAGCTCGTCTTTGGCCCGTTCCTGGTCATACATATCTTTTATGTTGGGTATGACCATCATTTCCATAAATCTTTTAATGAAGGTAGATTTGCCTGTTCTGACCGGACCTACTACTCCCAGATAGATATCGCCTCCGGTTCTTTCCGCGATATCATTTAAGATAATGTTTCCTTCCACTTCTCATTTTCCCTCCCTTGGATTTAGACTTTTTAAAGGCACCCTCCCTCCGATATACGGATAGCCCTTAACATGGTTTTCGCTATAACAGTATAAATATATTTATCAATTTCAGGTAATATAACCAGAAAAACAAAAAAAGTGTGTTTTGTTTCACACTTTTTTCGCTCTACCATCCTTTTATGTTTACTGCAATCTCTTCCAATTCATGTTTCTTTCGTCGTTTCATTAAAGTTTCCACCGTTTCCAGGGCTAGTTTATTTTCATATAATATTTTATAACAAGCTTTACTTATGGGCATATCCACCCCTACCTGGTTGGCAATTTGGTTAACTACCCGCACAGTATGAACTCCTTCTACGGCCATACCGATTTCCTCCAGAGCTTGTTGCAGGTTATAGCCCCGTCCCAGGAGTTCCCCGGCCCTGCGGTTACGGGAATACTTACTCCCACAGGTAACCACTAAATCGCCCATACCACTTAAACCGGAAAAAGTACGATAGTCTCCACCCAGGGCTACTCCCATCCGGGTAATTTCAGTAAGACCCCGGGTCATTAACGCCGCCCGGGTATTATCCCCAAAACCTAATCCATCACACATACCGGTGGCCAGCGCTATTATGTTTTTTAGTGCTCCACCTAGCTCTACCCCGGCTACATCAGGATTGGTATATACCCTGAAAACCGGTGACATAAAGGCATCCTGAACAAAAATAGCTGTGTCCCGGCTATAGGATGCTACTGTTACTACCGTGGGCAATCCCCGAGCTACTTCTTCGGCATGGCTAGGACCCGATAATACCGCATAATGTTCTCGTATTTCTGCACCTAATACATCAGCTGCCACCCGGCTTAAACGCATAGCAGTTTCTATTTCCAAGCCTTTGGCGGTATTGACAATAATAGTACCCGGCTTCAGGTAGGGAGCAAGCAATTTTAATACTTCTCTCACTGCCTGAGTCGGCACCGCCAATACTATGAGTTCAGTATTGTCCACAGCAGCTTTAAGGTCGGTTGTCGGCACTATATTATTGTCCAGGCGGACTCCCGGAAGAAAGCGTTTATTCTCCATCTCCGTACGCATTATCTCTATGCCATCTTCAAATCTACCCCAAAGAGCAATTTGCCTGGTTTTTTTAGAAAGTAAGAGAGCCTGAGCTGTACCCCAGCTACCAGCTCCCAGTATCGTAATTTTTTTCATGATTTACCTCCAGCCACTATCCCATAAGCGGGCTTCACTACCTGTTTTAAGACGGGAAATGTTTTCCCGATGGCGATATACTACTATAATCATCATTAAAGCACCTAGTACTGTGTAATGCCAGGGATAATGAAACAGGTAAGCTACAAATGGCAATGAAATGGCTACTATTACTGAACCCAGCGATACATAACGGGTAAGGACTACTACTGCAATAAATAATAATAGCAGGGTCAAACCTACTTTGGGCATAAGAAATAAAACTACTCCTCCTGCAGTAGCGACAGCTTTACCCCCGCGGAATTTTAGAAATAGTGGGTAACAGTGTCCGATAACTGCAGCCAGGGAACAAATAATCACCAATACTGGTCCTCCCATGTATAAACCCAACCAGGCTGCCACTGCCCCTTTTAAGAGGTCTCCTGTCAGAGCTAACAGTCCTGCCCATACCCCCGAGGTACGATAAACGTTAGTAGCTCCGACATTACCACTCCCTCGGGAGCGTACATCAGTATGAGCCAAAACCTGAGCAGAAATATAGGAAAAGGGTATCGAACCAATAAGGTAGCACAGTATCACCACTAATACTTCTTTCAAAATCCCACTCCCCCAAAAAAATCAGTGTTAATCAGTGTCAAAAAAATTCTATTTTCTTATTAAATTTATTTTCTAATTAATCCTTCCCCGTTTTCTGCCGAACCATGAGGTGGATAGGCGAACCTTCAAAGCCAAAATTCTGCCGCAGGGCATTCTCCAGGTAACGCAGATAAGAGAAATGCACATTATCGGGCTGGTTGGCAAAAAACACAAAGGTCGGCGGAGCCGTACGTACCTGGGTAGCGTAATAGATTTTTATTTTTTTCCCTCCCCCACCCGGCAAGGGATTCAGCATCATAGCTTCGTTGACCACCCGGTTTAATTCGGCCGTATTTATACGCCTATTATGTTGTTCTACCACAAAATCCACTAATTCCAGTACCTTGAATATCCTTTTTTTGGTTAGGGCGGATACATACATTATAGGCGCATAAGCCAGGAATTTAAGGTCTTCCCGAATGTCTTTATCAAACTTATTCATGGTATGCCCGTCTTTTTCCACCAGGTCCCATTTATTAACTACAATAATATTGGCTTTTCCCGCTTCATGGGCATAACCGGCGATTCTTTGATCCTGTTCGCTAACTCCTTCGGTAGCATCCAACATAGTTAAGACAACGTCGGCGCGTTCTATACTCTTTAAGGCCCTGATAACACTATATTTTTCGGTTGCTTCCTTAATCCGGGATTTTCTCCTTATACCGGCAGTATCAATCAGAATATATTCAGTATTATTATAACGGAAAGGAGTGTCAATGGCATCGCGAGTGGTACCGGGAATATCGCTTACGATAACCCTTTGTTCACCCAGAAACGCATTTACCAGCGATGATTTTCCTACATTGGGTCGACCGATAACAGCTATTTTAATCGCATTATCCTTTTCTTCATACTCTTTTGGGGGAGCAAATTGAGCTATCACCCGGTCCAACAGGTCATTAGTATTCAGGCCATGCATGGCGGACACCGGTATAGGGTCACCCAATCCCAGATTATAAAATTCATAATAATCTAGTTGGCGATCAAAATTTTCCACCTTATTAGCCGCCAGAACTACAGGTTTACCTGACCGACGCAAAATATCGGCTACCTGTTCATCTTCCGGACTTAGTCCCTGCCGGGCATCCAGTACAAATATTATAACGTCGGCTTCCTCTATGGCCAGTTCTGCCTGTAATTTTACCTCCCGGGCAAAAATATCGCCTTCTTCAAAACGTATGCCACCGGTATCAATTATAATAAATTCTCTACCTGCCCAATCAGTATTATCATAAAGCCGATCCCGGGTAACCCCGGGAACATCCTCTACAATAGCTTTTCGTTTTCCAATTAAGTGATTAAACAGGGTAGATTTGCCCACATTGGGCCGGCCTACTATAGCTACTACCGGTTTCGCCATCAAATATTCCTCCCTAGCACTGTTTCCACTAATGACCGGGCACTGCCATCCACGGTAGATATATGCGCCCCGCTCCGTTGGCGCAGTTCTTCCAGGCTGATGTTGTCCAGTAAAACATCATCACCTTGTTTAAATACTATCTCCGGTATAATTACCCGCTGTCCCTGATATTTATTCTCCATTACCTGTAATATATCCTTGCCCGTTAAAAGACCGGTTACACTTACGTTACCTCCAAAATAGTGATTTTCAACCGGCAGCAGGTGTACAGTTAAACCTTTAATGCGATTAAGTCTTTTTGCGATCGGGTTAAGTACCATCATAGCGGATACCCCGGTAATTATAAATACTTCCCTCTTTTTAACCTGCCCGGGTAGGGATTTTCCCAACCCGGCAAATTCATCTAAAAATATTCGAGCCAGGCCAATACCATTTTCAATTTGGCAATAATCGTCGTAGTATTCAGCCTCCGGGAAATCTACTCCCGCCTTAATAAAAAATTCGTCTGCCAGGTAAACAAAACCGCTGTGGAAACACTTGCGGTATTCTGCCTGGTAGCTGTTTACCAGTTCTATTAAATTTCTACTCTGTTCCGGGCTGACAACCTGTAATTGGGGTAATTTTAGGCGATGACCAGTAAGACCAACCGGGACAATACCTACTGATTGAACCGTGGGGTAATAAGAAGATAGTTCCTCTATACTCTGTTTTAGAATTTCACCATCGTTAATTCCCGGGCATAAGACTATTTGAGTATGAATTTCTATACCGGCATCCAGCAATCGCTTTAAATCCTCATGAATACTTGCTGCTCGTTTACTCCCCAGTATCTTTACCCGCAACTGTGGATCGGTACAATGAACTGAAACATAAAGAGGACTAAGATGCATATCAATTATTTTACGCCAGTCCTTTTCCTTCAGGTTGGTCAGGGTTATAAAATTACCATAAATAAACGAATAGCGATAATCATCGTCTTTTATGTATAAAGTCTTTCGCATTCCCAACGGAAGTTGATCAACAAAGCAAAATAAACAACGATTCTGGCAAACTCTCATCTTATCAAAAATTACATCATCAAAAAGCAGGCCCAGTTCTTCATCCCAATCCTTATCTATTTCTAGTGACCACAGTTCACCATTATTCTTTTTAAGCTCCACCACTATAAAATCATCCTGGGAATAAAATTGGTAATCGATAATGTCCTGTATTTCCTGGCCATTGATAAACAGCAGAATATCTCCGGCTTCTATCGCCATTTCCTCAGCAATACTTCCAGGAATAATGCCTGTAATGAGAGCGCTCACAATCATCCTCCTACTGGATAATACTCCTAAACATTATCCAATAAAAGCGGCCTTACCGCAAGCCTTCCAGCCTTACTGTTCAATATTCCTGTAAATTACTTTTAACTGGCTTTTAAGAATTAATGCTGGAATTAATCTGTGCCATAAACGACCGCCCAGAGATGCTGGGATGTGATTTAACAAAGCCATTAATTTTTCACCTTTTATCGAAACCGATTTTACTACCAGATCGTTAGCCGAACGACCTAAAACATTTCTTAAATCCTCAATTGATTTTTTCGCCATTTCCACATCGCCAACTCCCAGGCTGTATACCTGGTTACCCTGTTTATCCTCTCCTACATAAATGGGAAATCCGCTGGATTCCAAAGCTAAATTAGCAAAATCCGATATAGAATTAAAATCTGCAACCGGTTTTTTTAAATAGATATTAGCTGCTATTAAGGCATGATGAACTCCACTTGTACCCAAAAATAAAATATTCATAAGCTATACCATATGCATAACCCGCAAGCGGGTAATTTCCACCAGGTTAACCAATTCCAAAAATGCTTTTCTACTGCCCTGAACTACAACTGGTCTTCCAAGTGATACCAATCCCATTTTTCGGGAACTAAAACCTCCCATTTTCATAAACATATTAACCCGATTCATACAATTTACTGCCAACAATTGTTCTTCCTCCCCCAGCATTTGGGCAATACCTCTAAGCAGATTGGAGTAACGGTCTCCCCCATTCTTCTTTCCCAGAACATAAACTTCATTATTATATTCATCCTTACCCATAAATCTTATAGAACCAAAATCAGCATTGGTGGTTTTATCAAAATAAGGTATAGCCATAAGCTCCGTTTCATTAGGTATGCGATCCTTAGGTAGTAAACCCAAATGAAGTGCTGCCGCCATAACCGATGAATGCGAGCCCCCATAGCAATGATAGATAATTTTCATGATACCACCCCCAATAGCGGAAGTCAGAAGTCAAAAGTCAGACATCGACATTCGTTCGGACATCTGTTAATGTCTACAAATAAAATAAAGGCCGTTTTCCAGGTCGTGGACTATTCCGCCTAAAATACGGGCCAAAAGAAGACTTGTTTTCACCTGTTCTTCCTGGTCAGCGGCCAAAATAACCGGGCAGCCGCCGGGAAGAACCTTTTTTTCATCAATTGCTACTATGGCCAGTATATAGTCAGATATAGAATTATCCATCTAATCAGCTGCCTTTCTGCCAAAATAGCTTTTCAAGGTTGTCCCCCGGGCTGATTCCAGTACCGGAACTTTTCTGATTATTTCCATAAGGTAATCCAGATCAGTTTCGTTGGCTACTATAAATAATGCTAAATATCCTTGATCCGGGTTCTTGCGAGCCACCGGCATTAGTTCAGTCTCGTTGATTTCCACTTTACTGCCCAGTATGGATACCACATCATGAACAATAGCCATACGTTGCCCGGGTGCATCCAGGGTTAAACGGGCGTCATCATCTTTTGGTTTTATTAGCACCCCCATGCCTTCCTTAAGTATCTTTTCCCGGGTTTGGGGCAAGCCTACATTCATAATTATTACATCATTGACTTTCAGTAATGAGCCGTCAAAATGAACTTTTGCAGTCACCACTTCTGCTATATTGCCGATATAGGAACCGGCCATTAGCAGTTGTGAAAAAGCAATAGATATTACAGCAGCTACCACGGCGTATTCCCAGCCTAACCAGTAAGCAGCAGCACTAGTAACTAGTGCCGTCATTATTACCAGGTAGTTGCGCGCCTCAAATACCCTGGCAATACCTTCGATATAGTCACTACCTCGGCGAATAATCTTGGTTTCTTCCAGATGATTCAGGCTTTCCCGCTCCATATTACGTACATCCCGGAACTGTTGAGCTGCCAGCACCAGAAAGGTTACTGCGACATAGTCTGGTTTTGCGATAGCCGGTATAGCTACAGCTCCCAGACCGGCAGCGATAAACCCTAAAGCCAGGTGAGTTAATTGGCCATGAGGATAAGTAGGATAGTGGCGGTAGTCACTGCGTAACATCAGCCACCGGGCTAAGAATCCCGCCACTATTCCCAATAGTATGGCTAAACCATATTTCTCCATCCTATTTGCTGGTGCTGCCCCGATTAAGCAGGTAAAAACCACCGATAGCGGCAGCAACTACAACAAGAATAATTAATATAGTAGTACCTGCTCCCTGGTTCTGAGTGGATAGGGGTTTGGCAGCAGGGGTAGCATTGGTGTTAGCGGGGTTAATACCCAGCACTGCTGGTAGTGTATCAGCAAAGAGCATTATCCCCTGAGTAGCATCGCTTTTCTTATTGGTATGTGCTCCTACCTCAATTAACATTGCTCTGGGGCTCAGATCCTGGTTGTAGTCCCCTTTACCGATAAAAATACCATTGGAAAGGCCCGGGGTTTTCTTATCCATAGCTGCTTTCATACGTTTAGCAAATTCTAAATTGGTCTTCATATTAGGATTTTGATTTCCTACCACCAGTTTTACTTTAGTTGCTTCGGTGCCTTTAACCTCAGTACTATACTGTTCAGCAGGTACAGCATCCCGGTGGACATCAAGAATTACATCAGGGCCTTGTTTTAACAGATTAGCCGCCGTTTTGCGTGAACGGCTGTAGGCGTTAACGTCATGAGGGTTATGATTATTATGGTTATACTGCACATTAAAACCTAGTTGCTGTAAACGATTACTCAAGGCCTTCCCAACATCATAAATTCCACCTTTACCATTTACACTCTCGGCACCATCACTGGGTACATAGGATTCATCACTATGGGTATGATAAATGGCTATGGTTGGTTTCTTGTTAGCTGCTACTGGAGCCAGACGAGTACCACTATAACCCAGGGCATTGGTGCGGGGGCTATCATTAATGACCGGCATTTTCTCCTTGCCCTGATAAACACAGCGGGCGGTATGCCCAGCAATTTCCACTACCCGATAGCGGGAATTGTCTGCACTAATGTATTCATCACCTTTGTTAACCATCATTCCCGTCATGTGAATGACGTTGCTGTTTTCATCTATAAGGGTAAAGTATTGCCCTCCGGACGTTTCGCTATGCGCCATAGCGCTGCCTCCGGCAGCAACGATAACAAACATTATTATGGTTAAAAGAAAACAACGTTTAATCACGCTCATCACCCCTATCCTGGTCGTCCTCTTCCTGATTATCCCTGTCACTATTTTTGACTTGATATATCTCTGCTGGTTTGCGTGCTGGTTCAGGTTCTTGTAAGTTTTTGATCAGTTCTTCCGGCCTGCCTTCGGTTTTAGGCCCACCCTGTATTCTCTCCAGGGTTTCACCTATTAGTTCAGCCAGGAGAACAGCCAGTATGCCGGCCAAGATTAGTGCATCAAATGCACCAGCTCCGCCAATGTGTACGGTACCAGCCTGACCTGCTCGTACTAAATAAAAATACTGGCCTACATCTAGGGTTAGAACTCCTATTACAGCTGCAAAGAAAGCTCCCCGCCGGGATCTCCCCGCCAGGTAACCTACGATACCAGCTACAATAGGATAAATGTAGAGTGGGTCAATGAACATATTCTCGGGCTCAGCACCCAGAAAACGGCCAGCCAGGAATAATGCCAAGGCTGTTACTCCAGCAGCCACAATAGCCCGAATTTTTTCATAGCTGGTACCTGCTCCCAGCAAAACATAACCGGCTAAGCCGACGGCGATTAGACCTCCCAGATTAATGACAATCCTCGGTCCCAGGGGGATATCAATGAAACTACCAATAATGATTGCAGCTATAACCGCCAGGGCGGCCTTGTCTGAAAGACGCAAGCGATCAAGTACCCGATGAGCCACACCGAAGTATATAAGTATGGAAATGACTACCAGGGCTATTAATCCAAAGGGAAAATTAACCATGCTCTTCATCCTTTCTTATATTTATCTGCAGATATTTTTCCCCTTTGTTATAAGATTATGTGCAAAACAGCCACCCATAAATGAGTGGCTGCTTCCTTAATTCTTAATTTTTTTTTTAATTCTCAATTCTTAATTCTTTTACCGTTTCGCCCATTGGGCGGGGTCGATGTTGCGGGCTCTTAGCCATTCAGCGGTGGGACCTAGAATTATTACCGGTTTTTCCTGAATTGTTTTGGTATCGACGGCTCCGGACATTAAAAAAACAGCACACAGGCGGTATAAAAAATCGTTAACCCAACGGTCCAGTTCATCGGCTCCTTGATTTAACAAGATTCTTAGCAATGAACCTGCTATCCCTACCATATCAGCCCCCAACGCCAGGGACTTGGCTACATCGAGTGCTGACCTTATTCCCCCGGAGGCAATAATTTTTACCGGTAAATTACTGGCTAAGATTTCTAACAAGCTTACTGCCGTAGGTATACCCCAGCTATCTAATTCTCCCTGAAAAGCTCCCCCACGTTTATCTTCAATGGCTATAAAGTTAGTGCCTCCCTGTCCACCGGTGTCAAATATCCTTACCCCGGCATCATATAACCGTTGAACACTTTCATGGGAAAAACCAAAACCTACTTCTTTTGCTATTATCGGTACCGGGGAAGTTTCTACTATCCTGGCTACTTGCTCAATTATACCTTTAAAATAGCGGTCTCCTTCCCGCATAGCCAATTCCTGGGGTACATTAAAGTGTAACTGCAAAGCGTCAGCATTTATCATATCTACGGCAGCCCGGGCATGATCGCTACTGGCAGCAGCACTGATGTTAGCTATAATAATTCCATCCGGGTTATATTTCCGAACTACGGTAAAACTTTCTGTCCAATCCGGTTCCTCCAAAGCTATAGTCTGTGAACCTACCGCCATAGCCATTCCGTATTTCTGGCAAAGGCCCGCTAAAGCCCGGTTAATGTCTCGGGCCTGTTCGCTTCCACCGGTAATAGCATTAACTATGAGAGGAAATTCCAGTTCTTTTCCCCAGACCTTAAACCTTAAATCTATATCTTCCAGATTAAGTTCAGGTACTGAGCAGTTTAATAGCCGAATATCTTCAAATCCTGTAGATATAGGACCATCAGGAGTTTTTTCGGCTATGTAAATATGCTCAATCTTACGCTGGCCTCTGATTATAATAACCTCCCAGCAATTTCTTGGGCTTGTGCCAAAGCATCCGGGTCATTTACGTTAAAAAACATTTCTTTTACACTACCAAACTTCTGCAATTCATCTTCATTTAATACTAATGCATTTAGTTCACTGAATATACGGGTTAGTTTCAGTTTATCATTCTCCAGGCATTCAGTAAAAACCGGCAGGCAGGTGCGATTATAAACTGCTGCCAGGGGTTGTAAATAAGAATTTATTTCGGGTACTACACTATCATAATTACTAATTTTACTTAACATGTACTCTACCAATTGCATATTCATAAAAGGCATATCACAACCTAATATAAACATCTGGTCATAACTGGCATTCACCAATGCTGAGTGTATTCCTCCCACCGGTCCGAGATAAGGATAAATATCCTGGTAAATCGGTAAGCCAAAGCTGGTAAAAAGGTGGGGCTCGTTGCTGATAATAATTAATTCTTGAAATAGTGGCTGTAATTTCTCAATTATTATCTGGACAACTGGTTTTCCACCCACCTGGGCAAAAGCCTTATTAAACTTCATCCGAGAACTTCTACCACCAGCCATAATTACTCCACTGGTCTGCAAACCTAACACCTCGCAGTAAAAAAAGGCTGCCTACGGCAGCCTAGAACTTCATGCTTCATCCACCACTGTTCATTGCACTGCAACCCTGGCAACTGGTGGGAATCGTTTTCGAGCCTCCACCAGTATTAAATAATGATAATAATTGCTTAACGTCACCAGAACTGCATTCCGGACATTTAACTTTATCTTTATCAGCATTAGAAATCATAATATCAAATTTTTTCCCACATTGGTGGCAAAGGAAATCAAATATGGGCATTCTATCACCCCGTTTGCCTATTCGACTTCTTCATTATCCTGGTCCTGTTCGTCCAGGTACTGTTGTACTTCACTGGCTTCCTCTTCTTCCTGAACCTGTTTGATAGATAAGCCAATTCTTTTCTCTTCAGGATCAATGCTAATTATTTTAATTTTAATCTGCTCATTAACTGAGACCACATCTTCCGGTTTCTCAACCCGGTAATTGGCCATCTGTGATATATGAACCAAACCATCTACTCCCGGATCAAGTTCTACAAAAGCACCAAAAGGAGCAATCCTTACTACTGTTCCTTCTACAATATCACCTTCATGGTATTTTTCCTGGGCAATTTCCCATGGACTCTTAAGCAGTTTTTTGCGGCTCAGGGAAACCCTTTCTTTTTCGTGGTCCAGAGCTAAAATATAAACATCAATTTCATCGCCTTCATTTATTATATCTGAGGGATGTTCTACCCGGCGATGTTCCATTTCCGATACATGCAAGAGTCCTTCAAAGCCACCCAGGTCAATAAAGGCGCCGTAATCAACAATACGTTTGACCCTTCCCGGCCGGGTCTGACCTTCTTCAATGTTCTCCCAGAATTCCTTTTTCAAGCGTTCTTTCTCTTCCGCCACCAGTTCTTTACGGGAGAGTACAAGCTGGGAACCACGTCTCTTATTGCGATTGAATTCTATAATCTTAAACTGCAGGGTTCTGCCGATATACTGTTCCAGGTTCTTAACATAACCATCCTCAACATGAGAAGCCGGGAGGAATGCTACCATGCCCACATCCACCAACAAACCGCCCTTGACCGTCCCAGTTACGGTACCTTCGATAACGGAACCATTGTTAAAGTCCTCACCTAATTTGTCCATTACTTTTTGAGTATCTACCTTTTTCTTAGAGAGTAAGATGGTGCCGTCATCATCCCACTTGAGAACCATAACCTCAATTTCGTCACCCACATTTACAAGGTCTTTGGCGGAGTTAACATCTTTTAAAGACATTTCCCGTAAAGGAATTATTCCTTCGGATTTTCCTCCTACATCAACCATTACCTCATCATCCTGAACCTGAATAATAGTTCCCTTTATGATATCTCCCCGGCTGGGAGTTTCAAAGTCTGCCATCTCAGCTTCCATTTTAGCAAATGATTCCTCATTGCTGCCGGATTCGTCTTCGCTAGCAGCTTCCCCTTCGCCAACTGGTTGGTCAACAGCTTCCTCTGCAGCAACTTCCTGATCGGCAGTATCCTCCGCGCTGTTAATATTCTGTTCAGTAATAGCATCCTGTTCCAGTTCCTGCTGGCTCTTTTCTTCGAACTCTGTCATCCTATCCAATACCTCCTTAATAATCCAGTCCGGCGTTGATGCTCCAGCAGTAATTGCTACTGCAGAGACTCCCTGTAGACAATCAGCCGGGATTTCCGATGCATCCCGAATCTGCAGGGTCTTTATTCCGGTATTTTTACACTCCCTGGCAAGAGTGGCTGTATTTGAACTTTTCGGGTCCCCCAGGACCAGTATCAGGTCTGCCCCTGAACTAATTTCACGAGCAGCCTGCTGCCTTTTCCGGGTTGCTGAACATATGGTATTAAATACTCTAATTTCTTTTGCAAGAGGTAATAGTGCATTAACTATAGCGTAAAAATCATTCTCATCTTTGGTGGTCTGGGAGACTACGCCTAATTTATCCACGACCTGCAGTTGACAGGCTTCCTCTACTTTGGCGATTACTCTAGCCTGATTATTGCACCATCCTGTAATAGCTTGTACTTCAGGATGTTTGGCATCGCCAAAAACTACTACTTCATACCCTTCACCTCGTAATGACGCTACTATATCATGAACTCTTTTAACCAGAGGACAGGTAGCATCTTTAATTACCAAACCTCTTCCTTGTGCCTGTTCAATAATCTCAGGTGGTACACCGTGCGACCTGATAATAACGCCGGCATCCTCACCTACCTGAATTTCTTCCAGCCGGTCTACCGGAATTATGCCTTTTCCTTTGAGATTGTCTATCACTGCATCATTGTGGACCAGAGGACCTAGACTATACCATCGGCCACCCTCATCTGCAGCTTCTTCGGCTATTTTCACAGCCCTTCTGACTCCAGCACAAAATCCGGCATTCCGAGCAAGCCGTGTTTGCAAATTTTACACCCCGCCAAAATCTTAAGTATTTATTTCGTATTAACATATATAAATCCTTCTTTATTTGTCTAAAAGACTATTAATTTCTTGCATTATCTCCTCGCTAACTTCTTCCAGCAATGCTGAAGTGATTTTTTGGCCCTTATATTTGTCCAATTTAATCGGATTGCCTACTTTTACCAATAAAGGGCTAAACCATCCCAGGGGAAAGTCCTTATCGGTTCCTATACAGGCCACCGGAATTACCGGGGCACCTGATTTTAAGGCCAGCAAAGCAACCCCGCTTTGAACCTGGGCATCAGGTAGAACTTTTTTACGAGCACCTTCCGGGAAAATCCCCAGCACCTTTCCTTCCTCTAAAACCTGCAGAGCCTGGCGAATAGCCTTGCGGTCAGCTGTTCCTCTTTTTACCGGAAAAGCATGTAGTGCTGTTACTAATTTACCCAGAATTTTATTATTAAACAACTCCACTTTAGCCATAAAATGAACTGGTCGCGATAAAGATATGCCAACCATAATCGGATCCCAGTTACTTATGTGGTTGGAGGCAACAATAACTGCCCCCTTTTCGGGTATTTTCTCTATACCTTCTTTTTTTAAACCTAAAAAAACAAATAATATTCTACATATACCCCGGGCGAAGTAATATACCATCTCATTCCCCCCGGATAATGGCCAACATTTTTTGTAGAACCTGATCTATGTTCAGGTTACTGCTATCTATTACTATTGATTCGGCCAATATTTTTAGGCTCCCTACTTCTCTTTCTGAATCTCTTTTATCGCGTTGGGTAATATCTTCTAAAATGGTTTCGTAATTAATGGTAAATCCGCTATCCTTAAGCTCAGCCGCCCGCCTATTTGCACGCTCTTCGATACTGGCAGTTAGAAAAAACTTATAATCGGCATCTGGTAATACACACTCTCCAATATCACGTCCGTCCATAACTACGGATATGCTGCGAGCCATCTCTTGCTGTTGTTTTACCATTATTTTACGAATAGCTGGATGAGAGGCAACGGTAGAAACCATGGCACTTACTTCGGGCAAACGGATGGCAGCAGTTAAATCTTCTCCATCACATATTACCTTCTGCCGGCCTGAGTGATATTCGAAGTGAATCCTGATACTATTAGCAAGCTCATAAAGTGCTTCTGTATTCTCCGGGTCAACTTTTTTTTGTAGTGATTTCCAGGTTAAAGCCCGGTACATAGCCCCGGTATCTATATATACAAATCCTAGTTTTTCAGCTAATTTTCTGGCAACGGTACTTTTACCCGCACCGGCCGGTCCGTCAATAGCAATCTTCATTATCCAACCACCTATAAATATTACCTTTAATTTTAGCATACCTCCGGTTCAGGTCAAACCGGAAAATAGATAATAAGGTAATAATAAACCCATGTGTCTACCCGTCCAGTTAGCAAAAATATTTGTTTCTATTGTAATATTCGTGTGATATCATTTAGATATAAGTTGAATATTAAATTATAGGAGGTCGATAAATGATGACAGAAACCAAAGCCTGGAAAATGAATGGTTTTATTGCCCTTTTGCTGGCAGTGCTGTTGTTGGCGGCTACCATTTACCTGTTTATCAAACTGCAAATTGTTGGCGGAATCGTCCTTACCGTTGTCCTGGCACTCTTAATAACTGGTATTACCATAGTCCAGCCCAATGAATCGAAAGTAGTAATCTTTTTCGGAAAGTATATTGGCAGTATCCGTGAGGCCGGATTTTGGTTGAAAGTCCCACTTTCCGCTCATCGCAACGTAACCTTACGAGTCTGCAATTTTAACAGCAAAACCCTTAAAGTAAATGATGTGGATGGTAATCCGGTAGAAATTGCTGCAGTAGTTGTATACCGGGTAATAGATTCTGCCAAAGCTTTATTAGAAGTGGATAATTATGAGGAATTCGTGGAAATTCAGAGTGAGACCGCCCTGCGTCATGTTGCCACCAAGTATCCTTATGATGTTTTCGACGAAACCGGTTACTCATTACGGGGGAATGCAGATGAGGTAGCCCAGGAATTGGCTCGTGAGCTGCAAGAAAGATTGGCAGTTGCAGGGGTACAAGTAATTGAGGCCCGTCTAACCCACCTGGCTTATGCCACAGAAATAGCGAGTGCTATGCTGCAGCGTCAGCAGGCTAACGCTATTATTGCCGCCCGCCAGAAGATTGTGGAGGGAGCAGTAGGCATGGCCCAAATGGCAATCGCACAATTGGAACAGGAAGGAATTGTAGAACTAGACGAAGAACGTAAGGTGGCCATGATAAATAACCTTATGGTGGCAATCGTATCCGACCGGGGAGCACAACCGATTCTTAACACCGGGAGTCTTTACTAGTAATGGCGGAGAAGAGAAATGACAGCAAAAAAGAAGTTTCTATTACGGGTGGATCAGGAAATCTATGAGGCCCTGGAGAGATGGGCCAATGATGAATTCCGCAGTGTTAATGCCCATATTGAGTATATATTACGCAACGCCTTGAAAGAGGCGGGACGACTGCCCAAGGATAAAAGCAAGACAGAGCCTAAAAACAAATAAAAACGTAAGGCGTAAGGAGCAAACATGAGGACTGTCCCTGCTGTTAAGGGATGCCAAAAATCAAAGGTCAGAGATCGGAAATCAGACATTCGACATCCGATCTCTAACTTCCGATATGTAGGGACAGACCCGCATGTCTGCCCTGCCGACCACTGAACCGCCGATAATTTTAATTTACTGGTTACAAAGTTCCCAACCGCGTGCGAACACATGGGTTCGCCCCTACAAGGTTCACCTCCCCTTAACCCTAATTACCGTGATATGTTCTCCAGCGTATCCCAGAATGAAGGAAAGGAAATATTTACGGCCCCGGCGTTACCTATAGTAGTTTCACCTTCAGCTATTAAGCCAGCCACCGCCAGGCTCATAGCGATACGATGGTCACCATGACTATCTACTTTAACCCCCTGGGGCGATTGCTGCTTTCCCTTTATGCGAAAACCATCCTCCAGTTCCGTAATAGCCACACCCATTTTCCCCAGTTCATTGCAGATAGCTGCTATGCGATCGGTTTCTTTAATTCTTAGTTCCCCTGCTTCCCTGACTTCAGACTCTTCTTCAGCTACCGCCATAGCCACGGCCAGAATCGGCAACTCGTCTATTAGTCGAGGAATAATTTCCCCTTCTATCTTTACACCCTTTAGCTCCGAAGCGGTTACAATGATATCAGCCATCATTTCGCCACCTATAGTACGCTGGTTTTCCAGCTTAATATTAGCTCCCATTTGTTGTAGTACCTCGATAATACCTGTTCTAGTAGGATTTACACCTATGTCACAGATTTTTAATTCGGAGCCAGGAACAATAGTAGCTGCTACCAGGAAAAAAGCCGCCGCAGATATATCTCCCGGTACTAGAAATTCCAGAGCAGATAGTTCTTGGCCGGGCTGAAGTTGAATCCCTAACCCGTCAACCTGGATGGAAGCGCCCATAGCCGCCAGCATATTTTCACTGTGATCCCGGGACTTTTCCGGTTCCCAAATTTCAGTAACTCCATTTGCATCTAATGCTGCCAGCAGAATGGCGGTTTTGA
>CAZAZH010000029.1:0-20504 GCA_964489585.1 uncultured Syntrophomonas sp. | reverse complement strand
CTAAAACAGAATAGTAAGGCCCCTTATATGCAATACCGCAAGAACATTGGTCTTAAGGAATATATTCGCAAGGTGGAACAAAAAAAAGAAAGTAAACAATAAACAATAGAAAATTGTATTGACAGCGCTTATTTGTTTAAATATACTTTATAGATAATCGACAAAAAACTAAAACATGCTATGAAGGGAACCGACACGTGGAGTAAATTGATAACAGAGAGCCGGTGCGAGCTGAGAACCGGTATCAACCTTCAGGTGGTGATCATCCTGGAGCTGCTATCTGAAAGACCTTAAAAAGGTTTAGTAGGTGGTGCCGGACGAAAAAGTCCGTTAACAAGTTAGCATCGAATAATCTGTGCTGCAAGAGGTCGCGTGAAAGCGACAAGCAGGGTGGTACCGCGGGAAATTACCTCTCGTCCCTGAGCTGGGCGAGAGGTTTTTTATATCCTTTTTTAAATGTAGGATGGACTTTGTAAGGAAAAAATAAGGAGTGGTATGGATGGGACTAAGGATTTACCTTGATGGCAAATTTGTTGATGAACCGGATGCCAAAGTATCAGTTTTTGACCATGGTTTTCTATACGGCGACGGTGTCTTTGAAGGGATAAGGGCTTACCACAACAGCGTATTCCGTCTAAAGGATCATGTTGACCGTCTTTACGACTCGGCCAAGGCTATAAATTTGGAAATTCCTATAAGTAAGGAAGAGATGTCTGATGTTATAGTAGATACCTGTCGGCAGAATGAACTCAAGGATGCCTACATACGGGTAGTAGTATCCAGAGGTAAGGGAGATTTGGGGTTGGACCCCAAAAAATGCAATGTGGCTACAGTAGTATGTATAGCATCTTCAATTACTCTGTACCCGGATGAAACTTATACCAACGGGTTGACGGTAATAACTGTTCCTACCCGTCGTAATGGTCCTGAAGGTGTTAATCCCCGCATTAAATCTTTAAACTACCTGAATAATATTATGGCTAAAATTGAAGCTAATATCGCCGGGGTACCGGAGGCCATCTTGCTTAACCAGGAAGGTTATGTAGCCGAATGTACCGGTGACAATATATTTATGGTTAAGAACGGCGTATTAAAAACTCCGGCTATACATTTGGGTATGCTGGAGGGAGTAACCCGTAATGAAGTAATTAAGCTGGCAAAGAAAAATGGCATTCCAGTAGAAGAAACCACCTTTACCCGTTATGACCTTTTTGTTGCTGATGAGGTTTTCCTAACTGGAACTGCGGCTGAATTAATCCCGGTAACCAGAATTGATGGTCGGGTAATCGGCGATGGGAAACCAGGACCGGTCTTTGCTACCCTCCTGGGTGAGTTCCGGGAACTGGTGAAAGAACCCGAAGGCCCAGAAGCGGTTATATTTAAGTAAAACCTATTATAATCTGCGGGTTCCGCGTCTAATTAATTAGGAGGTGACGAGCATGCGCAGTGATTTGGCCAAAAAGGGCCTGGAAAAGGCTCCGCACCGTTCGCTTTTTAAAGCCCTGGGACTTACTGATGAGGAGATGTCCCGACCTCTAATAGGAATAGTAAACTCAAAAAACGATATTATTCCTGGCCATATTAACCTGGATAAAATTGCCGAAGCGGTAAAAGCCGGTGTACGACTGGCCGGGGGTACCCCAATGGAGTTTCAAACCATAGGTGTTTGTGATGGCATTGCTATGAACCATACCGGTATGAAATATTCTCTGGGTAGCCGGGAAATCATAGCTGACTCCGTAGAGATTATGGCTATCGCGCATGCCTTTGATGCCCTGGTATTTATACCCAACTGTGATAAAATAGTACCGGGTATGCTGATGGCAGCAGCCCGTTTAAATTTACCTTCGATATTTATAAGTGGTGGCCCCATGTTAGCCGGCAGGGTAAAAGGCAAAGCAGTTAGCCTGACCCAGGTTTTTGAGGGTGTAGGTGCTGCCGCCGCCGGACGCATGAGCCTGGAAGAGCTGGCTGACCTTGAAGAAAACGCTTGTCCCACCTGTGGATCCTGTTCCGGTATGTTTACCGCCAATTCCATGAACTGTCTGACTGAGGCTTTGGGCATGGCCCTTCCTGGTAATGGTACTATTCCGGCAGTTTATTCCGAGAGGATAAGGCTGGCCAAAAAGGCTGGGATGCAGATTATGCAGCTATGGGAACAGGATATTAAACCTCTGGACATTATGACTGCCGATGCCTTTCAGAATGCTATACGATTAGATATGGCCATAGGCTGTTCCAGTAACTCAGTATTACACCTGCTGGCCATAGCCGATGAGGCGGGGGTCAAAATTGACCTTAATGTATTTAACGAAATTAGCGCTAATACTCCTCACCTGTGCAAATTAAGTCCGGCCGGGGAACACCATATGGAAGACCTGTACCGGGCAGGTGGGCTTCAGGCTATGTTTAATGAACTAAACCGAAAGGGTTTAATTAATACCGACTGTATGACGGTTAGCATTAAAACTGTGGGCGAAAATATTGTTTCTACTCCGGTCATAGACTATGACGTTATCCGGTCGGTTGATAATCCCTACAGCCAAACCGGGGGACTGGCCATTCTATTCGGTAATTTGGCACCTGAAGGGGCAGTAGTCAAGAAGAGTGCAGTTGCTGAAGAAATGATGTATCACGAGGGCCCGGCCCGGGTTTTTGATTCGGAAGAAGAAACAGTAGAATCTATCCTGGCAGGTAAGATTGTAGCCGGGGATGTTATTGTAATACGTTATGAAGGACCGGCAGGGGGACCAGGAATGCGGGAGATGCTTACCCCCACCTCGGCTATAGCCGGTATTGGACTGGATAAAGAGGTAGCCCTTATAACTGATGGGCGTTTTTCCGGTGCTACCCGGGGAGCCTCCATAGGGCATGTATCCCCGGAGGCAGCAGCAGGTGGACTAATTGCCCTGGTAGAAGAAGGGGACCTTATACGAATAGATATTCCGGCCTGCCGGCTGGACCTTATGGTGGACGCAGAAATACTAGAAAAGAGGCAAGCCCGCTGGAAAGTACCAGAACCAAAGATTAAAAGCGGATATATGCAGCGATATGCACAGATGGTACAATCAGCCAGTTCCGGAGCTATTTTTAAAAAATAACCGGAGAAATTAAAGTTAAGCGGGCCATCAAAAAGCCCGCTATTTTTATACTATTCGGAGGTGAGTTCAGGTGCAGTTAAAGGGAGCAGAGATTTTACTGCGGTGTTTGCAGGAAGAAGGTGTTGATACTGTATTTGGTTATCCCGGGGGCGCGGTTCTTCCTATCTATGATGCGCTATTTGAATCAAGTATTCGCCATATACTGGGCCGACATGAACAGGGGGTAGCCCATGCCGCTGATGGCTATGCGCGAGCAACCGGAAGGGTAGGTGTTTGTATTGCAACCTCTGGTCCGGGAGCGACCAACCTGGTTACCGGTATTGCTACGGCTTACATGGATTCCATTCCCCTGGTCTGTTTTACCGGACAGGTGGGAACTCCTCTAATAGGCCGGGATGCCTTCCAGGAAGCTGACATAACCGGTATTACCATGCCTATAACTAAACATAATTACGTGGTGGAAAGAACTGAAGATGTTGCACGTACCGTAAAAGAGGCATTTTATATTGCTAGTACCAACCGGCCTGGCCCGGTAGTGGTAGACCTGCCCAAAGATGTAATGGAAAGAAGCATTGACTATAAGCCGGAGGAAGCAGAAGTCAATCTGCGTGGCTACCGGGTTATGAAGGGATGCAGTTCGGGCCAGGTTATTTCTGCGGTGGAGTTTATTAAAACTGCTAAACGTCCGGTTATTTATGCGGGCGGAGGAGTTATTTCTTCCAATGCCGCAGCAGAATTAAGAGAATTGGCTGAAAAACGCAAAATACCAGTTACCACTACCCTGATGGGAATGGGCGCTTTTCCCGGTAATAATTATCTTAATTTAGGTATGTTAGGCATGCATGGCACTCGTTATGCCAATTATGCTATCGGTGAGTCTGACCTGCTGATTGCAGTAGGGGTACGTTTTGATGACCGGGTTACCGGTAACATTGCCACCTTTGCTCCTCATGCCCGGGTAATTCATATTGACATAGATGCTGCTGAAATAGGCAAAAATGTAGATGTAGATGTTCCCATTGTCGGTCAGGTAAAGGAAGTACTCCAGGGTATTAACCAGCGTCTGGATGAAGTCCCCGAATATTGGGAATGGCATCAGACTATTGACCGCTGGAAAGAGGAATTCCCTTTACGTTACGGTACTTCTGGTGAGGGGCGTATAATGCCTCAGAACGTTATCGAGAAAATATATGACCTGACCCGGGGCAATGCTATTATTACCACCGAGGTAGGGCAAAACCAGATGTGGGCAGCTCAGTATTACAAATTTGAACATCCTCGTACTTTCCTGACTTCCGGCGGGCTAGGTACCATGGGGTATGGCCTTCCCGCTGCCATTGGGGCCAAGATTGGCCGGCCCGACCTGCCGGTTATTGATATAGCCGGAGATGGCAGCATTCAAATGAACATACAGGAATTGGCTACCGCAGTACAATACCGATTGCCGGTTATAGTCTGTATACTAAACAATCAGTTCCTGGGGATGGTCAGGCAGTGGCAGGGTCTTTTCTATGGCGGACGCTATTCCTATACTGATATGAGCCATCAGCCCGATTTCGTGAAACTGGCCGAAGCTTATGGTGCTATCGGCCTTAGAGTCAGTCAGGAAGGGGAACTGAATCGGGCTCTGGAGCAAGCCCTGCAGGTTACTGACCGGCCGGTGGTATTGGATATTTTGGTGGAAAGGGAAGCTGATGTCTATCCCATGGTACCACCTGGAGGCTCTCTGTCACAAATGCTGGGGGGTGTAGAAATATGAGAAGACATACACTGGCGGTTATTGTTGAGAATCGCCCCGGCGTACTTACCCGGGTAACTACTTTGTTTCGGCGCCGGGGTTATAATATTGAAAGCCTGGCCGTAGGGGAAACTGAAAACCCCAGCATATCTCGTATTACTATTGTGGTAATGGGTGATGAAAAAATCCTGGAACAGGTGACCAAACAGCTCTACAAGCTGGTTGATGTCATAAAAATAGTGGACATTACCGATAAGCGTTCCGTAGAAAGAGAACTGGTAATGATAAAAGTTAAAGCGGATGTTAATGTCCGGGCTGAAATAGTACAGATAGTAGATATTTTCCGGGCCCGTATTGTCGATATAGGCAAAACCTCTCTAATTATTGAGGTTACCGGAGATAGTGGCAAGATTGATGCTATAGTGGAATCATTAAAACCTTTCGGTATCATTGAGCTGGTACGAACCGGGATAGTAGCCATGGTACGGGGGGAAATAAAATAGTGATGCAGCCGGGTAATAGCCTGGTAAGCTGATAGATTTAAGGAGGTTAAATAAAATGGCAAAAATGTATTATGATGCAGATGCAAATCTAAATGTATTGAAGGGAAAGACCATAGGGGTTATGGGGTTTGGCTCCCAGGGCCATGCCCAGGCTCAGAATCTTAAGGAAAGTGGACTAAATGTAGTAGTAGGTTTAAGGAAGCCCTTCGATGAGGCCAGTGAAAAGGAATGGAATGCGGTAATAGAAGCAGGCATTCAGCCTATGACCGTAGCCGAAGCTGCCCAGGCAGCAGATATTATCCAAATTCTTTTACCTGATGAAGTTCAGGCCCGGGTATATAATGAAGAAATTAAGCCTTATCTTAAAGAAGGAGATGCCCTGGGGTTTTCCCATGGTTTTAACATTCATTACGGGCAGATAGTACCTCCGGTATTTGTTGATGTTTTTATGGTAGCTCCCAAAAGCCCTGGCCATCTGGTAAGACGGATGTATGTTAAGGGTGCCGGGGTACCCGGATTAGTTGCTGTGCAGCAGGATTATAGCGGACAGGCCAAGGAAATCGGTCTGGCTTATGCCTGTGGAATAGGTTGCACCCGGGCAGGAGTAATTGAAACCAGCTTCCAGGAAGAAACCGAAACTGACCTCTTTGGCGAACAGTGTGTATTATGTGGAGGAGTAACCCAGCTGGTTAAAACCGGGTTTGAAACCCTGGTGATGGCAGGTTACCAGCCCGAAATTGCCTACTTTGAATGTTTACATGAGCTGAAGTTAATTGTTGACCTCATATATGAGGGCGGTATGAGTTATATGCGTTATTCCATCAGTGATACGGCTGAATGGGGCGACTATACCAAGGGACCGGATATTATTGGGGACGAAGCTCGCTGGGCCATGGAAGAGGCTTTAAAGGATATTCAAGACGGCGTCTTTGCCAAAAACTGGCTGCTGGAAAACCAGGTAGGGCGGCCGCAATTTAATGCTTTGAAGAGGCAGAACAAAGAACATTTGATTGAAGAAGTAGGAGCCGAACTCCGTGCCATGATGCCCTGGTTAAAAGAAAGTAAGTAATAATTCATAATTTGGGAAGAGGGGTATTATGGCGGATAGCAAAAGATTATATTTGTTTGACACCACCCTGCGGGATGGGGAACAGTCCCCTGGGGTTAGTTTGAATGTAGATGAAAAGCTAGAGATAGCCTATCAATTGGCTCGCCTGGGGGTGGATGTAATTGAAGCCGGTTTTCCGGTTGCCTCCCCCGGTGATTTTGCTGCGGTCAAAATGATTGCAGAAAAAGTCAGGGGACCGATTATTGCCGGGCTATGCCGGGCCAATCGGAAAGATATTGACCGGACCTGGGAGGCCGTCAAGGGAGCGGAGTCTCCCCGGATTCATACATTTTTGGCCACATCGGATATACATTTAAAACATAAACTACAAAAGAGCCGGGAAGAAGCCCTGGTTCTGGCGGTGGATGCAGTTGCCTATGCGAAGGAGTACTGCAGCGATGTGGAGTTTTCGGCTGAAGACGCATCCCGTTCGGATTTGGACTATCTGGCGGTGGTGATAGAAAACGTTATTGCGGCTGGAGCTACTACAGTTAATCTTCCGGATACCGTCGGCTATGCTATACCTGAAGAATTTGGGGCCTTTATCAAAACCCTCCGGGAACGGGTACCTAATATTGACCAGGCCATAATTAGTGTACATTGCCATGACGATTTAGGTTTGGCGGTAGCCAATTCCATAGCCGGTATTATTAACGGTGCCCGCCAGGTGGAATGTGCCGTGAACGGTATCGGGGAAAGGGCAGGAAATGCCTCTTTAGAGGAGATTATCATGGCCCTGTATACTCGCCAGCATTATTTCGGGCGGCAAATAAACGTGAATTACAATGAGATTTACCGCACCAGTCGACTGGTAAGTGCATTGACCGGTATGACGGTGCAACCTAACAAAGCTATAGTAGGGAAAAATGCCTTTCTCCACGAAGCTGGTATTCATCAGGACGGCGTACTAAAAGAACGCAGCACCTATGAGATAATGAGCCCGGAATTGGTGGGAGTAAAAACCAGCAACCTGGTTTTGGGTAAACATTCCGGACGTCATGCGTTCAAAGAGCGTATGAGTGAACTGGGTTATGAATTGGATGATGAAGAACTGAATCGTGCATTTGTACGTTTTAAAGACATTGCTGACAAGAAGAAAGAAGTTACCAATGAAGATTTAGAAGCCCTGGTAACCGACCAAGTTCGAGCAGTACCTGAACGCTTTAGTCTTTCTTACCTGCATATATGCAGTGGTACCAGTATTGTTCCTACCGCTACGGTTAAATTGACGATAGAAGACAAAACTTACGAAGCCGCCTCCACCGGTGATGGCCCAGTAGACGCAGCCTGTCACGCCGTGGATAAGATTACTGATATTTACGGTAAAATGCACGACTATAAACTGAATGCGGTAAGCGGTGGTAAAGATGCCCTGGGTGAGGTAATATCACATATTGAAATTAATGGCAAGATATTTAACGGGCGGGGCCTGAGTACGGATATCATTGAAGCTAGTGTAAAATCCTATATTGATGCCATTAACCGTTACTATTTTCAACAACAACGGCACCGCGAAGATAATTCTTAATTCTCAATTCATTTATAAGGATGTGTGAAACTGTGGGAATGACCGTAAGCCAGAAAATTCTTGCTGCCCATGCTGGTAAAGAATTCGCAACTCCAGGTGAACTGGTAAACTGCAAACTGGATGTAGTCCTGGGTAACGATGTTACGGCACCGGTAGCTATCGCTGAATTTGAGAAACTGGGAATGGACCAGGTATTTGACCAGGAAAAGATTGTCCTGGTGCCAGATCATTTTACCCCCAATAAAGATATAAAATCGGCCGAACAGAGTAAAATTATGCGTGACTTTGCCCGCCAATTGGGGATAAAGCATTATTTTGAGATAGGCTGTATGGGAATAGAACATTGCCTGCTCCCGGAACAGGGACTGGTACTCCCCGGTGACCTTATTATTGGTGCTGATTCCCATACCTGTACTTATGGAGCTCTGGGTGCTTTTGCTACCGGAGTAGGATCTACTGATATGGCTGCCGGTATGGCTACCGGGGAAGCGTGGTTTAAGGTGCCGGAAAGCATTAAGTTTATTTATTACGGGAAAATGCCCCGCTGGTTAAGCGGTAAGGACCTTATACTTCATACTATTGGAGATATTGGGGTGGACGGAGCCCGCTATATGTCCATGGAGTTTACTGGAGAAGTAATCAGCAAACTCTCTATGGATAATCGTTTTACCATGGCTAACATGGCCATTGAAGCCGGGGGTAAAAATGGAATTATTGCTGCCGATGAGATAACCCGGGAATACGTTGAGCAAAGGGCCAGGCGTCCCTATACTGTGTATCAATCAGACCCCGATGCCGAATATTTCGAAATCCGGGAATATGATGTTTCCAAAATGGAACCGGTTATAGCCTTTCCTCACCTGCCGGAAAATACCCGCCCGGTCAGTGAGGCTACCGGAGTAAGTCTGGACCAGGTGGTTATTGGCTCATGTACTAATGGTCGGCTGGAGGATTTGGAGATAGCGGCTTCCCTGCTTAAAGGCAAGAAGGTACACCCGGAAATACGCCTGCTGATTTTCCCCGGTACCCAGCAGATTTACCTGAATGCTCTGCGCCGTGGTTATATTGAGACATTTATTGAGGCTGGAGCCGTAGTCAGCACCCCCACCTGTGGGCCTTGTTTGGGAGGACACATGGGTATACTGGCCAAAGGGGAAAAAGCCCTGGCTACAACTAATCGCAATTTTGTGGGCCGCATGGGTCATCCGGAGAGTGAAGTCTACCTGGCCAGCCCTGCAGTAGCAGCAGCCAGTGCCATAAAAGGGCGTATTACTGCTCCCTGGGAGGTGTAAGATATTATGAAATTTACTGGTAAGGTGCATAAATTTGGTGCCGATATTGATACTGATGCCATTATACCGGCACGTTATCTGACTACCTTTGACCCCCTGGAGTTAGCCAAACACTGCATGGAGGATGCTGATGCTGATTTCCCCAATAAAGTAAAAACCGGGGATATTATAGTTGCGGATAAGAATTTCGGCTGTGGCAGCTCCCGGGAACATGCCCCCATAGCAATTAAAGGGGCAGGAGTATCCTGCGTAATTGCCCGCTCCTTTGCCCGCATATTTTACCGTAATGCTATAAATACAGGGTTGCCTATTCTGGAGTGCGATGCTGCTATTGACGCAATAAACAGCGGCGACGAAGTAGAAGTAGACCTTGATTTAGGGCAGGTTCGTAACTTAAGGACAGGTGAGGTTTATGAGGCTACTCCTTTCCCTCCCTTTATGCAAGAAATTATGGCTAAAGGCGGTCTGATTAATTACATTAAAGATAAACGATGAGAGGATGGAGTTAATGTACAAGATAGCTGTACTTCCCGGAGACGGTATCGGGGTAGAAATCGTACCGGAAGCAGTTAAAGTTCTGCAAGCAGTAGGAAAAAAGTTTGGTTTGGAGTTTGAGTTTACCGAAGCCCTGATAGGCGGTGCCGCATACGACGATGTTGGGCATCCCCTGCCGGCTACCACACTGGAACTATGTCGCCGCTCTGATGCTGTACTTCTAGGTGCTATTGGCGGACCCAGGTGGGATAACCTGCCGGTGGAACTAAGACCGGAAATTGGGGCCTTACTACCGCTGCGCAAGGAACTGAAGCTATATGCTAACCTGCGTCCCTGTGTTCTTTTCCCCAGCCTGTTACAAGCATCTACTCTGAAGGAGGAAGTTATCTCTGGGGTGGATATCCTGGTTATCCGGGAGCTTACCGGAGGCCTATATTTTGGCGAAAAAAAACGAGAGAAAACCCCGGATGGGGGAGAGAAGGCTACCGATGTCCTTACTTATTCCACCTATGAAATAGAAAGAATTGTCCGCTTTGCTTACCAGGCAGCCCGCAAGCGCCGGAGCAAATTATGCTCGGTGGACAAAGCCAATGTATTAGAAAGCTCCCGTTTATGGCGCGAGACTGTAAGCAAACTGGCAACCGCATATCCCGATGTGGAAACTACCCATATGTATGTGGATAACTGCTCCATGCAGTTAATCCGTAATCCCCGCCAGTTTGATGTAATTGTTACGGAAAATATGTTTGGGGACATACTTACTGATGAGGCTTCCATGCTGACTGGTTCCATTGGTATGCTGGCCAGTGCCTCTATTGGCGGTCAGGTAGGACTTTACGAGCCTTCCCATGGAAGTGCACCTGATATCGCCGGGCAAAACAAGGCTAATCCGCTGGCCACCATATTGTCAGCTGCCATGATGTTAAGATATTCCTTTGACCGGGAAGAAGAAGCGGTCGCTATTGAGCAGGCAGTTAACCGGCTACTGGAAGAAGGCTACCGTACCCCCGATCTCATGGAACCCGGCAAAAAACTGCTTAATACCGTTCAAACCGGCGATCTGGTAGCGGAGTATATTTTAGGTGATTAATAAGAAATAGGTGTTAATGTTTCTCTTTAGATAAATTGTTTCACGTGAAACATTTGAAGTGATAATTTAATTATGAACCCCGAATTAATACCCATCTAATTAGTTTTATTGGAGGTAAGAACCTTGGGGATAAGAAGTTGGATGTTTTAATTTACGATACTACCCTGCGGGACGGGGCTCAGGGAGAAGGGATTTCCTTTTCCCTGGATGATAAGATAAAGATTGCGAAGAAACTGGACTACCTGGGGGTATCCTATATAGAGGGAGGCTGGCCCGGTAGCAATCCTAAAGACCTGGAGTTTTTTAAGCAGATGCAGCGCCTGGATTTAAAAAATGCTCGGGTGGCTGCTTTTGGTTCTACACGTAAACCGGGCATTACGGTAAAGCAGGATAGCAACATTAAAGCCCTGTTAGATTCGGGAGCTAAAACTATTACTATAGTGGGCAAAACCTGGGATTTCCATGTCCTGCGAGCTCTCGAGACAACGCTAGAAGAAAACCTGAACATGATCCGGGAAACAGTTTCCTATTTAAAAGATAAAGACCTGGAAGTAATCTTTGATGCCGAGCATTTTTTTGATGGATTTAAAAATAACCCGGAATATGCCCTGCAGGTCCTGAAAACTGCCGCCGATGCCGGGGCTGACTGGCTGATTCTATGTGATACCAATGGCGGCAGCATGCCCTGGGAAATTGAATCAATTGTTCAAGAAGTACGAGACCAGGTGCAAACTCCTCTAGGGATACATGCCCATAACGATTCCGGATGTGCGTTAAGTAATTCCCTGGTGGCAGTGAAACAGGGATGCCGCCAGGTTCAGGGTACTATAAACGGATATGGTGAGCGTTGTGGTAATAGTGACATCTGTTCTGTTATTCCCAACCTGGAATTAAAAATGGATTTAAGATGTTTGCCCTCAGGTAATCTCAAATACCTCAGCGAGGTATCCCATTATATAAGTGAGATTGCCAATATGCCCCACCACAATAACCAGCCTTTTGTTGGCCATGGAGCCTTTGCTCATAAAGGAGGTATCCATGTCAGTGCTCTATTAAAAGACTCGCAGACCTATGAGCATATTAACCCGGAAGAGGTGGGAAATCACCGGCGGGTCCTGGTATCAGAACTTTCCGGTTTGTCCAACCTGTTATATAAGGCTAAAGAACTTAATATTGATGTTAATACCTACGATGCTGAAACTCGCCGCCTGATGAAACGGATTAAAGAATTGGAAAATCAGGGTTTCCAATTTGAAGGGGCTGATGCATCATTGGAACTTTTCCTGCGCAAGGCCTTTGGTCAGTATGAAGACTTCTTCCAGTTGAAAAATTTAAAAATAATTTTAGAGAAAAGCGAAGGGGAAGAGGAATTTAGCGCCGAAGCCATGATAAAGGTACAAATAGGTGATAATACCGTTCATACTGCCGCTGAAGGCGAGGGACCAGTAAATGCCCTGGATAATTCGTTGCGCAAAGCCTTGAATGAAGTATATCCGGAAATAACCGAAATGCATCTGAGTGATTATAAGGTCAGGGTTTTAAATGGTAACAATGGTACTGCGGCCAAGGTCCGGGTCTTAATAGACTCGGCTGATCAAAATGATAAATGGAGTACCGTAGGAGTATCGGAAAATATAATTGAAGCTTCCTGGCAGGCTATAGTTGACAGTATTAACTTTTTACTGTTAAAAAAACACCTGGATAAATAGTAACAAATTGCCGTTAATGTGTTCCTGGTGTATATTAATAAGAAGATGCGTAACATCGTATTCTGGCAATACGAATATCTTCTCTATGATTTCGATAATTTGTAGGGAACGACCCCTGTGTCGTTCCGAATCAGTTTATACAACAGGGGGGGCGTATGATTTATGAAGGCAATGATTATGGCAGCCGGGGTAGGGTCCAGGCTTATGCCCTTGACCACCAGAATCCCCAAACCGATGATACCAATGGCTAATGTCCCTTTAATGGAAAGTATAGTTACCCTGCTTCGTACTCATGGGTATGATGATTTAATCTGTAATCTCCACTACCATGCCGATAATATCAGCTCGTATTTTGGGGATGGCAGTGAATTTGACGTTTCTATGACTTTTTCCCAGGAAGATGAGCTCATGGGAACTGCTGGCGGGGTTAAGAATTGTGAATGGTTTTTGGATGACACTTTTGTAGTTATAAGCGGGGACGCTCTTACAGATATCGACCTGGGACAACTGCTGGCAGCCCACCGCAAGCAGGGAGCTCTGGCCAGTATAGCCCTGAAAGAGGTCGACGAAGTTGAGCATTTCGGGGTAGTAATTACCGACGAAGAGGGTATAATTAAAAGGTTTCAGGAGAAGCCCAGACCCGAGGAAGCCTTAAGCCATAATGCCAACACCGGAATTTATGTTTTTGAACCGGAAATTTTCAAGCACATACCAGCCCGTCAGTTTTATGATTTTGGCAAACAGGTATTTCCCCATCTGGTCAAAATCGGGGCACCTTTTTATGGCGTACCGGTAAAAGACTACTGGTGTGATGTAGGTAACATTTCTACCTACTGTCAGGCCCACGGTGATATACTACAGCAGCGGGTTAAGACTAATACCGTCGGAAAGATTATTGAAACTGCCGAGGGTTCCCGGGTACTATTGGGAGAAGGAGTAACCTGCGGTAACAATGTCAGGTTTGAAGGCAATGTGGTAATCGGGTCCGGATGTTACATTGGTAATAATGCGTACATAAGCAACTCGGTGGTCTGGGAAAATACCACAATAGGTGATAAAACCATTATTAAAGACGCGGTAATAGGCTCCAGTAGTACCCTGGGTCAGGGAGTAAAACTCAATCCCGGAGCTGTGGTAGCAGAAGGCTGCACCTTGCGCGATCGGGTTGAGATTCCTGCCGGTGGCAAGGTTTTTTATACTGTAGGAAACGAATTGCATCTGGAACAGGGCTAGGAGCAGAGCAGGACATTTCTTTTGAACAAACTGATAAAGGGAACTAATTGCTAGTTCCCTTTGTCTGTATAGATAGTTTGTCTCCCATTTTTTATCGCTCCAACACTTCTTTAAAGCTTTCCTCTATTGTGGCTATGTCATTTCCAGTTAACTGATCCAGCTGCGTCTGATCTGCCGGCATCATCTGAAAAATGCGCATGTGATTATTTTCCTTTACCAACAGCGCTATTTCCATACCAACAGATTTATTTTTCTCCCTGAATTCGTAAGCTACCAGAGCAATATTATCTGCCCGCTGGGTGTATTTAGGTAATATCTTAATGCTCATATTGGCGGGGACCTTATTTTCCGATTCCATCCGGGAGATAAGTTCGGTCATGCTTTCCTCAATAGCGGGACGGTTTTCGATTAATTCCTGCGGGGACATCAGCATGTATTGAGGCATAAACTGAACCCCCCAGAATACGCTGAGGTTTTGGGCCATAGTTTCATAGTTACTACTAAAATAGGCCTGGTAAAAATTCTTTACTGCTACCTCAGGATTAGAATAGTCCCTATATGCGGCATAATAAAACATAGAGGCCAGAATGACGATAATAAGAACAAACAATGATTTTGGAACTCCACTTTTGACCGGTTTAGACAATGTACAAAAACCTCCGTTTCTCTTACCATTACAAATAAGATTGTAACAGATGAGACCAGGGTAGACAATTAATTAATGTCCATTTTATGTATTTTGGAGGATAGAGTATGCCAGGGGTAATAGTAGTCGGGGCAGGGCCGGCAGGGATGATGGCGGCGGCTGCTGCAGCTGAAAATGGAGCGCGGGTAACCTTGTTGGAAAAGAAAGAGCAAGCCGGAAAAAAGCTAAAGCTAACCGGAAAGGGCCGCTGTAATATTACATCGGCTCTGGAGGGGGAGACCTTTATGTCCGGCTATGCTGGTAATGGACGTTTTCTCTACAGCGCCTTAAACCAATTTTCCAATAAGGATTTAATTAGTTTCTTTAATAAACGAGGGCTAGCAACCGTTATTGAACGGGGTCAGCGGGTCTTTCCTGCCAGCGGCCGGGCAGAGGACGTGGTAGAGGTTCTTTACCGGAATATGCTGGATAATGGGGTGCAAATTATTTGTAAGCGGCGGGTGCAGGGTGTGGAAATAGAAGCTTCCCAGGTTAAAGGAATTAAGGTAGAGGGGGGAGTTATACCCTGTAGAGCCGCTATTATTACCACCGGGGGGATGTCCTACCCGGGTACCGGCTCCACCGGAGATGGATATGATTGGGCCCGGTATGCCGGGCATCGGATAATACCACCCCGCCCGGGATTGGTACCGTTGGTAGCTAAAGAAGAATGGGTTAAACAACTGCAGGGCTTAAGCCTGAAAAACGTAGAGGCTATTGCCTACCGGTTAGACGGCACCCGCATTAATCAGGAATTTGGAGAAATGCTTTTTACTCATTATGGGGTATCAGGACCAATTATATTAAGCATGAGCCGGGATATCGGAGAAGTGCTATATTGCCGCCAGGAAACAGTTAGGCTGTGTATAGACCTTAAACCGGCCTTAAGTGAGGACAAACTGGATGAGCGCTTGCAGCGTGATTTAGAGACCTATTCTCGGCGCCAGTTTAAAAACTCACTGGACCGTCTTTTACCCAAGAAACTAATCCCGGTTATAGTGGAATTAAGCGGCATAGATGATAATAAGGAGAGCCATCAGGTGACCCGGGTCGAGCGCAGGAAATTAGTGCAGCTGTTAAAGAGCCTGGAAATTACTATAACTGCTACCCGTCCTATAGGCGAAGCTATAGTTACTGCAGGCGGAGTGGATGTTAAGGAAATTAATCCTAAGACCATGGAGTCAAGGTTAGTAAAAGGTTTGTACTTTGCCGGGGAAATACTGGATGTGGACGGTTATACCGGAGGATTTAACCTGCAGGCGGCCTTTTCCACCGGATACCTGGCAGGAAAGTCGGCGGCAGGTGGATTAATCTGACCGCTGGTTTAATTGAAAAAAATGGGAAAGTACCTGCAACCGGTACGATTGACGAGAATACGGTTTTCTGTTACTATTCGAGGTAAATAAGGGAATACACAGATTTATTGGGGGAATAAAAAAATGAGTAAGAAAGTAAGACGCTATGAGACCAGCACTGGCTACCGCGGGTCTGAGGATTACATAGTATCAGATGATTTGAGAAATGCGGTAAATATAGCTATAGCACTGCAAAAGCCGCTCCTAATCAAGGGAGAACCAGGTACGGGCAAAACCATGCTGGCCCAGAGCATTGCCGATTCCCTGGATAAAGAGCTTATTATCTGGAATATAAAATCTACGACCAAAGCCCAGGAGGGGCTTTATGTATATGACACCGTCCAAAGACTATATGATAGTCAGTTTGGTGAAGGTGATGTAGCCAATATTAAGAAATATATTAAGCTGGGTAAACTGGGTGAAGCCTTTATCACTTCCGAACCGGTGATACTGCTAATAGATGAGATTGATAAAGCTGATCTGGAATTCCCCAATGACCTGCTCTGGGAGTTGGACCAGATGAGTTTTTACATTCCCGAAACTAAAGAAACGATTGCAGCGGTTCAGCGGCCTATCGTGGTTATAACCAGTAATGCGGAAAAAGAACTGCCCGATGCCTTTTTGCGCCGTTGCATCTTTCACTATATAGAGTTTCCCGATCCTGAGGGAATGGAGAGTATTATCAAGGTACATCATCCCAACCTGGAAAAACGTCTGTTGGATCAGGCTATGGAGACATTCTATATGCTGCGCAATGTCCCCAACATACAGAAAAAACCCAGCACCAGCGAGCTGATTGACTGGCTGCAAGCCCTGGTGGTGGGCGGGATAAATCCCAACCGTATTAAACAAGATTTACCCTTCCTGGGAGTTTTGCTAAAGAAAAACGAGGATTTGGATACCCTGTTAAATCAGCTTCACGGCAAGACCCAGACCCGCAGTCCTAACTATGCCAGTTCATCCTTAAACCGCTATCGTTATTAATAGAAAAAGGGAGGCGCAGGTTTGCGCCTCTTTGATTTTATGTTTGGTGCTATTCGGAGGGAATTCTATGTTTACTAAATTCTTTTATACCTTAAAAAACTTTGGTGTTCCTGTTTCCATGAATGAGTGGCAGGCCTTGCTGGAAGCCCTGGAGGCAGGCATGGCCGGATCCAGCCTGACCGGTTTCTACTATCTGAGTCGTGCCGTACTGGTTAAAACCGAAGCTCATTATGACCGCTTTGATATGGCTTTTGCTGCTTTTTTCAGTGACATTGAAACCCCGGAAGGGTTGCCGGACAAAATTTGGGACTGGCTTAATAAAGAGCTGCCGGAACTGGAGATAACCGATGAAATGAGACGTAATCACCAGCAGCTGGACCTGGATGAATTAAAGCGTATGCTGGAGGAGAGGCTGGCTGAACAGGACGAAGAGCATCATGGCGGCAATCGCTGGATTGGTACCGGGGGGACTTCACCCTTTGGTCATTCCGGATACCACCCTGGGGGCATCCGCATAGGTGGAGATTCTAGAAACCTGTCTGCAGTTAAAGTGGCAGGGATGCGCCGTTTTCAGGAGTTTCGTACTGATGAAACCCTGGGGGTCAGGCAATTCCAGGTAGCATTACGTAAGCTACGCCAGTTTACCAGCCGCTTGGAGGGCCCTGAGACAGAGCTGGATCTAGATGCTACGGTTAATAAAACTTGTGATAACGCAGGACGCCTGGAACTAGTGTGGGAGCGTCCCCGGGATAATGCCATAAAAGTACTCTTATTAATGGATGCCGGCGGCTCCATGCTCACCTACAGTCGCCTCTGTAACCAATTATTTACGGCGGTTAACCGTTCCAACCATTTTAAAGATATGCAGACCTTTTATTTTCATAATTGTATCTATGATTGGCTCTACCATGACTCCACCTGCAGGCAAAATGATTATACCGACACCGAGTATATCCTGCGAACATACAGCCCCGATTACCGGGTAATAATAGTAGGAGATGCTAGTATGGCACCCTATGAGCTGATGCGAGTGGGAGGAATAATAGATTGGGATTTGCACAATGACAAGCCAGGAATAGAATGGCTGCGGCGCATACGCCAGCATTTTGAATATTCGGCCTGGCTTAATCCTATCCCCCGGAATTACTGGGATTGGATGGATGGGGCTTTTACCATTAGAAAAATATCAGAAATCTTCCCCATGGAATCACTAACCGTCGATGGCCTGGAAAGAGCTATCATTGCTCTCCGGAGCAAGCAGGCAGTAGCGGCAAACTAAAGATGGAGGATTGGTATATGAGGCACGTATATGAAGGCAAGACTAAAAGCGTTTATGAGCTCGAGGATGGCAACTACTTACTAAAATTAAAAGATGACGTAACCGGGGAAAATGGACAGATTGACCCGGGAGCCAATGCTATAATGGGTGAACTGGAAGGGATGGGTAAAGCCTCCCTGTTAATGTCCCGTTATTACTTTGAACTGTTAAATAAAGCGGGAATTCGCACCCATTATATAGATGCTAATATTGACGAGAATACCATGACCGTTAAACCGGCCCAACCGTTTGGAGAAGGCCTGGAGATAATTTGTCGTTTCAAGGCTTATGGCAGTTTCCTGCGCCGTTATGGAAAGTATGCTGAGAAGGAACAACCGCTCAACAGCCTGGTAGAGATTACCCTGAAGGATGATGACCGGGGTGACCCCTTAATTGTTGACGAGGCCCTGGAGCAATTAGGATTATTAACCATGGAAGAGTGTGCCACGGTAAAAGAAATGACTAGAAAAATTGCCGGAATAGTCAAGGATGACCTGGCTACCCGGGGACTGGAACTTTATGATATAAAATTTGAATTTGGCCGCGTAGACGGACAAATCACCTTGATAGACGACATATCCGGCGGTAACATGAGGGTATTTAAGGACGGCAAACAGGTTGACCCCCTGGACCTCTCCCGCCTGGTAACAGGACAATAACTAAGGGCTTCGGCCCTTATTTTTTTGTTTATTTCATTTCTACAACATTTCCGTATCTAAATAATCTCATTGCCAAAAGTATGCAGGAAAAATATAATTAATATAGAATTATTACTTTAACTTAAAGTTTAATGTTGAAGTAATTTGTGAGAATTAATATGGGGGTGCAGAGTAATGGATTTTAGTATGAGTAAAGAGCAGCTTCTAATTCAGAGAATGGCTCGAGACTTCGCTGAGAAATATATTGAGCCAGTGGCGGAACAGATTGATCGGGAGAATAAGATACCGGAGGATATTCTGGAAGGTTTAGCCGAGCTGGACCTTTTTGGTATTCCGTTTCCTGAGGAATATGGCGGTGCCGGTGGAGGTTATGATGGCTATGTCCTGGCCATGGAACAGCTTGGTCGGGTTTCTGGAGGAATAGCCATGACCTTATCGGCACATTCGCTGGGTTTAAGTGCCATTTCCGTATTCGGTAACGAAGAACAAAAGCAAAAGTACATGGTACCGGGATGTAAGGGTAAACATATAGTTTCCTTTGCTTTTACTGAGCCGGGAACTGGCTCCGATCCTAAACAGATTACCACCACAGCGGTTAAAGATGGTGACCATTATATTATTAATGGTACTAAACGCTTTATATCAAATGCCAACTGGCCAGGTGCCATTATCCTTTTTGCCCGTGATAGCGAAACTGGTAAACCTTCCGGCTTTATAGTGGACAAAGGCTGTGAAGGTTATTCCATCTCCGAACCCTGGGATAAAATGGGTATGCATGGTGGCATGCTGCTGGACGTTTATCTAAAAGATGTGAAGGTTCCGGCGGAAAATCTGCTGGCTGGCCCGGGCATGGGTTATCCCATTTTGCAACTGGGCATTTCCTTTGGTAAGGTAGGGGTTTGTTCTACGGCTCTGGGTGGTATGCTGGCTGCTTATGAAGAAGGCCTTAAATACGCGAAAGAGAAAATGCATCGGGATAAACCTATTTCCCGCTTCCAATCTATCCAGTTAAAAATAGCCGATATGGCCATTAAATATGAAGCAGCGCGCTGGTTAACCTATCGTTTAGGCTACCTGGCCAATAACATGAAAGATCCCAGGCAGTTTGCCAAGGAAGCTGCCCTGGCCAAAACTTTTGTATGTGATACTGCAGTTGAAGTATCACGCCTGTCTATGGATATTCACGGTTCTTATGGGTTAATGAACGACTATAAGGTTTCCCGTATATACCGGGATACTATTATTGGACCGCAAATTGAAGGTGTAGCCGACATGCAAAGGATGATAGTGGCCGGGTTAACCCTGGCTGATTAAGATTTCGATAGTAGAGAGAAACGGCAGGGGGGGCAAACAGGGATGGAGAAGTTTGATGTAATTGTTGCAGGAGCAGGCCTGGCAGGTTTGGCGGCAGCGTATACCCTGGCCCAGGAAGGGGTAGAGGTACTGGTGATTGAAAAAGGCGATTACCCCGGGGCTAAAAATGTTACCGGAGGCCGCCTTTATGTTAACCCGGTACGCGAGCTTTTACCTGACCTGTGGAAAAAAGCGCCGCTGGAAAGGTTTATCACCCGGGAAGGTGCCAGTATCATGGCGGGCGAGCGATCAATCAATGTGGAATACTACGGCAACGAGCTAACTCAAGAGCCATATCAGAGTTACAGTATTCTGCGGGCCAAATTTGACCGCTGGTTTGCCAAACAGGCTGA
>CAZAZH010000028.1:0-21003 GCA_964489585.1 uncultured Syntrophomonas sp. | reverse complement strand
TTTTATCAGGCTGATACAGATTACCCCCTGTTCCTTTCAGTATGTTGGCAGATGCTAGTTGATTTATGGAATCTTTTGCCCAATGACCGGTTATATCTTTAAACCGTTCCGAATTAGTAATTTTAAAAGTATCTCCCGATTTGCCGACGGCCAAAATATAAGCACCTTTTTCCACATAGGTCTCAAGACTGTCTGACATCAGACTGTCGTATGCCAAATTGAGTTTAGGAGAGAAGACCACAATTCTTCCCCCTTCGGGAATAGAGAAGCTCACAAGGTCGCCAGACCCTATCTTACCTGCCTTGTTTTGACCGTTAGAATCAATTTGTAAAATATCACCTTCTGCAATAATTGGCAATTTTGAGGCATCAGAGTAGTAATGGCCATAATTATAGAGTAATGTCTTTCCTTCGATATTTTGCAGAAGGATATCATATTGATCCCTTATATAATTGAAGGACATCCGGGTACCTGTCGGGCTTTTAAGAGCTAACGGAGTATATGTTGCTCCATCATTGACAAATATGTATCCCGGTATTTCAGGAATTGTTTCCGTCCGAAACATTTTCGTGAAAAAATCATATTGGTTCAGATTTTGGTGAACCCACACCCTTCCTGAAAATGCGCTTGCATCTATATCATTTAGATTATTTAACTTTTCGTAACTTACAAATCCTGCATTTGAGCGGTCAGGATGAATTATCATTACCTTGCCTTCCGCACGCTCTGCAAAGGAATAGTTTGCGCCATCCGGCCTATAAAACCTGCCATTTTCTTTATAGGTTAAAACACCTGCGGGCTTAAAACCCTTACCATCATAGGTTGCGAGAGTCATTCCGGTTTTATCGGAAGAAATATCCACCTTCATGATGCCATTATCTGAGGTATAAAATCCCTCATAGCCCTTAAAATTATCCGGGATTTTGGCATCCTGGGGAACATGTATATCAGATGATGGTTTTTTCACGATTCCCTTTTCTTCAAGTAGTGTCTGCAATATGGCATCTGCGACAGCTGTGGGATTTGCAGATCCCGCAAAAATAACCGCAACATTTATATGTTCTTTGGGCAATACATAAAGCTGGGAATAGTATTGAAATGTACCGCCATTTTTTGCCAGTGCATCAATACCCTGATTCTTGAATTTATGGACTTGCACATAGTCCCAGCCCAATCCTGCATTGAATAACGACTCTCCCGCCGGGACTGTTTCGGGGCCATATTGAGCCTTGGTATATTCTTCAATCATGGCCGGATTCAAAATAGCTTCTGATTGAAGAATTTCTCCGTATTGGCAAAGATCAATTGCTGTGGAGGATATTCCTCCGCTTCCAAGGATGTTTACATATTCAACGGGTAACGGCGCTATACTATCTTTTTCATATACTCTTGCAATATTTTGGTTGCCCTCTTTATAATATGCGCTTGTGTTATCAAGGCCCATCTTGTTGAAAATCTTCTTCTCAAGGAAATCCGGGAAGCTCATGCCTGAAACATGCTCGATAACAGCCTCGGCAATTGTGAACCCATCGTTGCAATAAATGCTTATTTTCCCCGGGTCGTTCACCAAATTATTGATTTTTAATCGTTCCAGGGTTTCCTCAACATAGTTTCTATTTTTTACTGCTGTAAAACCATCTTTAACATTTGTTCCCGGAAAGCCTGAGGTATGATTAAGCAGCATACGGATGGTGATGTCCTGGTACCTGGGATCATTCATTGTAAAATCAGGAATATAATCTGTGACTGGCTTATCCAGTGAAAGCTTACCTTCCTGCTCCAGTACGAGGATGGAAGCAGCTGTAAAGATCTTGCTGACAGAGCCTATGTTAAACTGTGTATCTGTTTCTACTGGAAGGTTCTTAGCGCGATCCCTTAATCCAAAACCTTCTGCATAAACTATCTTGCCATCTACCATAATAGCTACCGTTGCACTTGAAGGTAGGCCGGTTGACAATTCCTTTGCCACCGCCTCCCGTGCCGCAGCGGTTGATGCTTCATAGCCTTGAGCCATATCTGTTGTAACTGCATAAGCAGAAGGATTTGTCACCCCCGGCAACTGAATACAGGTTAAAAAAAATACCAGGACTATCAATCTAGCTAAAAATGTGGGTAACTTTTTCATTTTATACCTCCTAATTATAATTTTTATAAACTCCTTGCAGTCATCCTTAACAGGCAAGGGCAGCAGGCAAGGGGACGGCGCCCGGTTCCGCAAATGGGCTGATAAAATTGGAATCAACACGTATCAGGTAGTTGATGCAATACTTACAGGGGTTTATTTTGTTAACACTGTTAAATCTCGCTTCAGGTCTTTTAACGCATAGGTTAGTAGTGTAAGAATGCTCTTTAGATAATCAATTCGTTCCTGTGACGCACCAACTTCCATCTGAAGGTGATAACGAAGGGATTTCTCTTTGGCTATAGCTTCATCATACAAATTCTGTTCTTTTTGTCTAATTTTTTTTCTCCTGAAAACCAGAAAGATAATAAATCCTACTAGGGCTAAAACCCCCTCATTAGTAGTTGATGTCAGATATGGCAGGTGTTGACTCATAATGGTGCTGCCAACATCCTCAGGCGGTATATATTCTCCGGGATTGCTTGATTTTCCTGTACCGTATGCATAAATGGACCGGAAAGAAATGTCCGCTTCAGTAGTAGTTTGAATGGTTATCCTAAGTACATTAGCAATTTCGCTGCTGCTAATGCCCCGAGCCTGGTCTTTTAATGCCATGGACGCCTCGGTAATAACTATCTCAACCGGTTTTAGTGAGCTCATTGTCGCGAAATTCAAATCAGGCAATAACAATTTCTTTTCACTTCCTTCCCTCGCTCTGTATTAATGGGCGGCACAAGGGCGGTTCTCTTGTGTCAATTCATTAGCCTTTCGGAAGCAAAAAGAACGTCCCCTTGCTTCCCCAATTGGAATAGCGTGATAAAAACTCGCTATACTGTCTATATTCGTAGAAGAACAAAGTAGTTAAAAATGGCTTTACGTCCCTGTCTTTCGATAGGTTTGCCCTTAGCACTGATTATTTATATCAACTCATATTTATTTTATGTTGATTTTTTATAGTTTAAATCAGGTTGGAGTTTTGGAGTAGCCTTTGCACAATTACTGCTACTTCTGCTCTGGTGATATTGTCCTTAGGCGCAATCAGCTTTCCGCTCCTGCCGGATACGATACCTGCTTTCACACAGGAAGCGATATTGGCTTTTGCATATTCAGCAGCACTGTATGCATCGGTAAAGCTTGTCAACAGCTTATCTGCTTCACCGTCTGCCAACTCCACTTTCGATCCGGTAATTTTCATTGCCCTGGCGATCATTGTCATGGCCTGTTCACGGGTGATCTTGTCATCAGGCCAGAATTTTCCGTTTTCATACCCGGATGTAATGCCGTATTCATAGGCAATGGAGACGGCATCATAGTACCAGTTTTTTTTCATAACATCGATGAAGGCATCCTTGCCGGTTCCTGGACTCATAAGCCCGAGCGCCCTGACTACAATTGCTGCAAATTCCGCCCTTGTAATGTCCCTGTCCGGCTCAAACTTATCATCACCTACACCGCTCACCACCAATCTAGAAGCCATATCGTTGACATCTTTCTCTGCCCAGTGCTTTCCAACGTCCTGAAAGGTTTTCGGGCTATAGATTAACAAGTAGGCGCTGTTGGTCAGGCTGTTGATTTTTGCATAATATTTGCCGTCTATCATTGTAATGACTGTAGGCACATGAGAGAAGGTCCCGTCGGAATTCAGAATAACACCTGTTGTAATTTTGGACGGATCGACACCTTCAGGTATCGCAATCATCCTTTCTACATATGCACTGAATTTGGAAACCTCCACGGTCTTGCTTCCGCTTGAGCAGGTGATTTCAAACTCAATGGGCTTTACGATAATTTGATAATTATTTTTGTCCGCGGTATCTTCAACGATTTTTACAGTATCCGCGGCAGGTTCAGATATCTTTACGCTTACCTCAATATCCTTCAATTCCACCTGTTTTCCAAACTGCCCCGAAACGGCGTCAATATTTATTTGGGATGCCGGCAGCGTATAAGTGACCTGTCCGGTTTTAATTTCAAGAACAGCATCTTTGCTTGCCATGTTCTTGACGGTATGGCCGTTTATTGTCCCGATGACAACATCCGCACCGTTGTTTACCGAAATGGTTACAACTGCATGGTTGCCTTCCTGCTCCAGTATTTTTTCCACTTTTTTATCATTCACAACGATGGTTGTAATTGTTTTATCGCCTTCCTGGGTGGTGGTAGCGGTAGCAACTGTTTCGGACTTGCCGTTGGCATTATTCGTACTTTGCGAATTCGAAGGAGAACCAAACGAATTGCCATTTCCCGCAATGAGAATGGGTATTATATCAATATTCACGGTCTGAGTATTTGAATACTTTCCATCAGGGCCTTTCACCCTATATGTAAAAGAATCATGTCCTGCCTGGTTCATATCATGGGTACAATATTCAAATTTATTGTCTCCGGTAATTGTTGCTGTTCCCTTTTTCGCTTGCTCTACAATTTCGAAGGTAAGGTTCCAATAAGTTCCGTCATTACTTGATCCGGCGTCATGCGATCCTATCAACCGGCCTTCAAGAGTTGAACCTGCGTCCACTGTCCATCCCCGTACATCCGAAACAACCCAGCTACCGTCTGTCATATTAACCAAGGTTCCATTATACGATCCTTTTGAATCTATAACGGTGGTTCCGCTATCTTGATTGAGTTTATAGTAATAAACCAAATTATTGTATTTGTTGTGAGAGCTGTCTATGCCCCTGTACATCCAAGCTTCTATTTCAGCAGGATTTAGTGCAGTATTCCAAAATTGGATTTCATCCATTCGTCCGCTAAAAAATTGGTTGACTGCGGTTGTACCACCAATACTGGTATTACCTTTTGAAGGCGCAGGTGTATTGTAGTGCTTGGGATCTAAGGTCATTTCATAATACTTTGTCCCATTTGCATAAAGTATTATATTTTTCCCTAACTTCGTAAGTGCAACATGGGTCCAACGGTTCATCGGAATCTTTGTAATATTGGCTAACGATGTTTCGTCATTCCAAGGGAATGCATTTTGCCAACCTGTACTTTGCCTATTAAATCCAAAGTACAGGTATCCTTCATCGTCATTATATTTAATAAATCTAAAATCTAAACCCAAGGTTCCGTATGTATCTTCTTCCTGACGGAATATAGTTTGGTATGGTTCATTTTCTCTTGGGAAAATCCACATAGATATGGTAAAATCCGAAATACCTCCTATTTTGGTATCTTCGAATGGGACATTAATCCGGCTTTGCAAATTTGCAGGAAAATCCAGCGCACTGCCAAACCCCGCAACCGGTTTGGCAGAGTAATGGGCGTTAAGGATTATTCTGCTGTTTTGAACATCTCCGGGATTTAAACTTATGAAAAGTCCTGCCGGTTCTAAACTAATACTTATGCTTTCTGTTGATTTTCCCACAAAAAATCCGGTTAGCCATTCACTATTGATTTCATGTTCTTGTTCATTAATAGTTATCTTATGCACATAATCAGGTGTTAAATTTTTTACTTCAATCCTTAAATACGTTAAATCTTTACCTTGGACATCGCCATGCTTAATAATAGTTTTTCCTACAGCATTTCTTCCATTTCCTATATCTGCACCACCGCCTCTTCCGGTAGCTATAACTGTAGGATAGTTATTAATAATTATAGTGCCTCCGGAACCTCCACTCAATCTGGGATAACCTCCACCGCCGATTCCCGCACCGCCATCGCCTCCTGTGGCTGTGACTTTGCCGTCTTCGATGGTAATCTTTCCGCCAGATCCTTCGCATCCTCCTCCTATTCCTGCGGCATGGTCACCACCTGTGGCTGTAACTGTTCCGCCTTTAATGGTTATCTCTCCACTAGAGCCTTGACATCCCCCACCGATGCCTGCACCAAAAGTACCGCCTACGGCTGTGACTATTCCGTTGCTAATTGTCACATCGCCACTTCCTACACCTGCACCACTGTAACCACCCCTAGCTTGTACTTCTCCACCAATGATGGTCACAGTGCCTTCTATACCTGCATTTTGAAAACCGCCTGTGGCTGTAATTGTTCCGTTGCTAATTGTCACATTGCCGCTAATGCCTGCACCACCATCTATATCACCTATGGCTATGACTGTACCGTTACTAATTGTCACATCGTCACCACCGATTCCTGCACTTCCTAAACCACCCATTGCATGTACTTCTCCACCAGTGATGGTCACCGTGCAGTTGCCCCCAAATTTTCCTGCTCCGATACCTGCGCCGCCTGTGTAACCCCCCCCCTTGGCTGTAACTTTGCCGCCATTTATTGTCACACTGCCGCCCCAGCCCCTAAACCCTCCGCCGATGCCTGCGCCACCACCGTAACGGGCTATGGCTATGGCTGTGACTGTTCCGTTGTTAATTGTTACATTGCCACCATCGCCATCGTTGCCCCCTCCTATTCCTGCAGCACAGTTACCGCCTGTGGCTGTGACTGTTCCATTATTGATTGTCACATTGCCACCATCGCCACCGTCGCCCCCTCCTATTCCTGCAGCATAGTTACCGCCTGTGGCTGTGACTATGCCGCCGTTGATAGTAATAACTCCGATAGAAACTAATGCTCCTCCGCCGATACCCGCACAATAGTTACCGCCTGTGGCAAGGAGGAAGCCCATCTCATCCCCCTTTGATTGAGCGTAGATTGTCAAACTATTATCTTCGGTGACATTGATGCCCGCATCAACCCCCCTCCCTCTGACGGTAAGGGATGAGCTATCCGCAAGGATTAGATGAACATTACCACTTACAGTGATTGCACCGGTTCTATTGATATTGCCTTCCACTATATACCAGCCCTCATTAAGAGTAGCTGTATCTGAGGTAATTTTAGTAACAGTATTGGTCCCCGTATTTTTTGTCACGCCGTTTTCGTCTATATAAGTATATCTCCCTTCAACCATAAGCTCAGCACCGGTCATCCGGCTCTCGCCAGGCTCTTCTTCTGCACCTTCTTCCATATCTTCTTTTATATCCTCTTCCGTCAGCTTTGCTTGATAAAAAGCGACTATCCGGGCTCCTTCTTCCATATCAACATCGTAAATCTGCAGATAATTGCCTGCCGCAACACCGGCGGTAATATCTGCACCTGGCTCATAGTCTGTAATCAGATTATCTCCGGCTGTTGGGGCGACTTCTCCCACCTGGGGCGTTGCAATCTCCTGCTCTGTTACATTGACAAGCAAGTTCCCATAAACATAGTCGGTAACCGTTGCTGAAGTGGCCCCTGTCGTTCCTCCGGATGACAAAGTTACGGCCAGCAGAGGCATAAACTCAGGCTCTGCTATGAGGTCACTTAAATCTTCCGCCGACACTGGCGACACACCAGTAAACAATAGTAAGAGCATCGACACAACTAAAGCAAAAGCTAATCTTCTTCGGATTGTTTTTAACATTCTTTACGCCTCCTATTCTATTTCACAAATATTAAGTTATTATCCTTAAACATCAACATTTAGTCTCAACATTATTTCATTATCCCGTTATCCCGTTATCCCGTTATCCCGTTAACCTTTTACCATAACCTAATCTGCTACATTCAAAAATGGTCACCGTCTTCAGGCTTGCTCCATACGGAAGAGAAGTCGATATGTCACAATACGGGCAAGTCTTTTCATATGAAGCCATGAATGAGGCATCGTTTTTGCGGCAGCACTTCCCCATGCAGGGAAACATTTCCTCATCCACGCCGCAGTCCTTACATGGAATTTTTTCTGTCATATCAATATCCGTCTAAATCACCTCGTTTTACGACCAAGCTGTATATCAGCAGTGCATACTACTGTTTAGATAATTTTAAAACACCGACAATTAACAAAACCGTGAACATAACTGCAAAATTTTTAAAAACTTTCTCATTCCGACTTTTTTTCATAATTCTTCGTATGTTTCCCGCAATTTTCCCTAATTTATGTTATAATTTAACAATCATATATTTATTTAGGAGTGTCCACGTATGCTCAATATACCGAGCGCGAGGCTGACGGCTCCCAGAGCCGCCGCAGGAGAAATTGTACGCAAAAATTTAATAGATACCGTTCTTAACAGTCCCGCAAAGCTTGTGTATATCCATGCCGGCGCGGGTCACGGCAAGACGACCCTTCTGTCGCAAGTTGCAAACAGCGCTGGAAACGTCGTCTGGCTTTCTCTGGAAGGAGAAAACGATATTTTAACCTTCATAAATACGCTCTGCGAGGCTGCAAAGCAGACTTTCCCGGAATTCGACTTTTCCGCATCGGAATACCTGCCCTTTTCCGAAAAGAACAATTTCATCTCCATGCTTGCGGGGGCACTGATTTGCAGCATTGAAAATATTTCTGGTGATTTTATCGCGGTCATGGACGATCTGCATACCATAGAAGAAGATGAGGTCAAAAAGCTTATCGCCTACCTGATCAAGTATCTCCCTAACAATGCCAAGCTTTGTTTCGGCAGCAGAGAGGTTCCTGGGCAGGATCTTTTATCGTTTAAAGTAAAGGGCGATATGATAGAGCTGACCCAAAAGGAGCTTGCGTTTACAAGAGAAGAAATCGCCTGTATCCTGGGTTTTGATGATCCTGCCATTTACGGCTCCACGGAGGGTTGGCCTCTGGCCATCCGTTCTTTCCAGGTATTGATGGAGAACGGTATATCCATTGGCAACATTAATTCCTACGGCAATGAAACTTTGTATGCTTACCTTTTCCATGAATGCATCGCAAATTTGAACTCCGACATGGTGGATTTTCTTAAAAAATCCGCCTGCTTTGACGTACTTGACGCACAGATGCTGGATGATGTCCTGAACAAAAAAAATACAAGACTCATGCTGGAAAGCCTTGTATCCAGAAATATATTCACCATCAAAACAGGCGACGGGTTTTATCGCTACCACGCGCTTTTCAGAAGCGGCCTGCTGGAAACAGGAGATAAGGACCAAATGCCTTTACTGAGGCAGAAAGCCGCCCGGTACTATTTTGATCATAGGCAGTATGCAAGGGCGGCCCGGTACGCCATTGATTCGAAGGATAACGGACTTCTGGAAAATATAATCCTCGCATGCTACAGGGATTACATAAAAGCCGGCAATTACAACGAGCTTCGGATATGGTTCCGGGCACTTAATGATGCGGCGGTCGAACTAAACCCAAGAATTCTTGTGGCCAAGGGTGCTTTTCTGTCCGTTCTCGGAAATTTTGTACAGGCCAAAGCATGCCTTGAGGCAGCAATACCCTTAATGAACAGAGACGATAAGGAGCTTTATTTTGAGGCTATGATACATAAGGCAAGGGTTCTCCGTAACTTCGTTTCATTCGAGGAATCAAACCGACTGCTTGATGAGTTGATCGCAAAGCTTGACAATCCGACTGGGGAACTGGCATATTCTGTAGTCATCGAAAAGCTGTACAACCTGTGCTGGAATTCGCAGATAGGCGAAGCCTATGCTCTTGCACGGCATATGATAGAGATCTGCGCCAATGTCGGCAATATTAAGATCATGCGTTGGTTTGAAAGGTATCTTTGCACAATTCAATTTTTTGCAGGCAATATGAAGGAATCTGTATATTATTACGAAAAATCCCTTGAGCTTCCCGAGGATGAACTGAACTATTTGGGTATGCACAGTACCGGCATCTATGTGGCCAAGGCTTATCAGATGCTGGGAGAACGAAGCCGTTCACTGTCTGTACTGTCACAGGAGCTTCAACGGCTCAGGAATACAGGGAACTATGAAGAAATGTGGGCAGGCTACCTGTTGGCAGCTGAAATCCACTATCAGAATAGCTTCATTGACAAAATGAACGGCCAAAACGCATCCTTTGAAACCTGCATAAAGTATTTTACTCTCGCCGACGAGTACGCGCCTCTTTACCGTAAAACTGATTTTCAGATGCAGTGGGCAAAACTGCAGCGTCTTACCTACAGCCTCATTTTTACTGATGCTCCGAAGGAAGACCGCGTGCAGGAGATCTTTGAAAATCTTGACAACGCAGGAGCATATTTAAAAAACGTAGTACTGGCCAGACTGATGGGGTATTTTTTCGCCATATCCGACTACCCCAACGCACTTAAATGTGCACAGTTGTGCATAGAGGCAGGGGGACAGGCCGGTATGCTCCTGCAATCATCGCTGGCGTACGGAATCCTTGCAATAATGGCGATAGCGACAAAGGATTATGAAAATTCGGTCAGCCTGACAGGGCGTTATCTTAAGCTCTGCTACGACAATGGGATTTATGAATACTTCAGGCTGCGGAAGGCTTACGATCCGGTCCTTGAGTTTGCGTATGACAACGGAATAGAGCCTGAGATTACAAGACAGATGATGGAATTTGCCGGATACCAACCAAAGAAAGCATATATTGAAACATTGGGAGCCTTTACCGTTTATCAAGACAGAGACAGGCAAAAGCTTATAAAATTTAGGACGAAAAAGGAACGCGAACTTTTGGCCTTTCTGCTTGATGCAGGCGACCAGGGAGCTACAAAAGAACAAATATATAACGCTATTTGGTGGGAATCGGATTCCAAAAATATTAGAAACCTGATTGCGGTAAATTTGAGGCACCTAAAAAATGACCTTGAATGTGTTGGCTTAGGGGAATCAGTCATCTGCCGGGAAAACCGCTATTTTATCTGCCGGGACGAAATTGCATGCGATATCGACCTTTTTGAAAGGATATATGAAGAATTTAAGCTTCATAATACCAAAGTGCAAGCAAAAAATCTTTTATCCCTATACAAAGGAGAATACTTATCAGATTTCGAAGCACTTTGGGCTACTGCGAAAAGAATTAGATATAACGAAATTTATGAGGAAGCCGAAAAGTATTGTCTGTAAATTAAACTGTTCTAGTTCACCAGGTCGACGGAGTTGGCACGTTGTTTTTCTTCCTCGGTAAACGGAATATGTTTCATGGTATCCCTCCCCGTTCAGCCCTTCCGTCTGCAAAAACGCCTGAAAAAAGAGGCCGTCCTTTTGGGACAGCCTCTTGTTAGTTCATAATTATTTTACTTCTACGCTGGCGCCTGCTTCTTCAAGCTTGGCTTTAATTTCGTTGGCTTCTTCCTTGGAGACTTTCTCCTTGACCGGGTTGGGAGCTTCGTCAACCAGGGCTTTGGCTTCTTTAAGTCCCAGGCTGGTCAATTCTCTAACTACCTTAATAACGTTTATCTTCTTTTCACCGGCAGAAGTAAGTATTACATCAAATTCATACTGTTCTTCTGCAGCTTCGGCAGGTGCTGCACCTGCTGCCGGGGCTGCTGCTACGGCTACCGGAGCCGCCGCACTGACACCAAATTCTTCCTCAAAAGCCTTAACTAACTCGGACAGTTCAAGAACTGTCATCCCTTTAACTATTTCAATAACTTCCTGCACTTTACTCATTAAAATAACCTCCTTAAGCGTTTAACCGCAAATTAATTTTAAATTACTCTTTTCGGACTTCCATCGTCCGACTTCTGACATCCGACCTCCGACTTCCGTTCTAGCTGGCTTCTTTTTGTTGGCGGACCTGGTCAATGACTCGTACCAGGCCAGTAAGATTAGCATTAAGAACATATACCAGGCTGGTAATGGGCGCCTGCATGGTCCCTGCAATCTGACCTAGTAATACTTCTCGAGGCGGTAGATCAGCCAGGGCCTTGATTTTATCAGCTTCCAGCATCTGGCCTTCCAGTATTCCCACTTTAACTTCTAACTTTTTGTACTGCTTGATAAAATCGTAAATGGTTTTTACCGGGGCAACCGGGTCTTCTTTACTGAAAAGTACAGCATTCGGGCCAAAAATATTTGGGATTATATCTTCATGGCCGGTATTTTTTAATGCAAACTCAATCATGGTGTTTTTAAGTACCTTGAATTCAACCCCAGGGACTCTGAGTTTTTCTCTAAGACTGGTCATTTCTTCAACATTAAGGCCTCTATAATCTGTAAAAACTACCAGAGTCGCGTCTTCTATCTTTTGCTGTATTTCCTGGACTACTTTCTGTTTCTTTTCGATATTGGGCATGTAATTTCTCACCCCCTTCGAATAATTTTTAACATGTTTAAAAAATCAAAAAACCTCTGCAGACATGATGGCAGAGGTTTCATAACTGTTTTAAGCAGTTATTATCTTTAAAACCTCGGCAGGCGAACATCCAGTTCTTTAAGGCTTTTGCCACCGGCTGTCTACAGTTCGAATATTCTTTTTAAATACTGGTTATTTCCTATTGGCCGCCATTAATACCAGCGGATTAATTTTAACACCTGGCCCCATGGTGGAACAAACAGTTACTGAACGCATATACTGGCCTTTGGCAGCTGCGGGACGAGCTTTAATTAAGGCTTCAGCAAAACTGTTCAGATTATCCATAAGTTTATCTATTTCAAACGATACTCTACCAATGGGAGCATGAATAATAGCGGTTTTGTCTACCCGGTACTCTATTCTACCAGCTTTAAGTTCATTTATGGTACGCTCAATGTCAAAAGTTACCGTACCTGCTTTAGGGTTGGGCATCAGACCGCGAGGGCCAAGTATCTTACCCAATTTGCCAACTACAGCCATCATATCGGGGGTAGCCACGGCTACATCGAAATCAAACCAGCCCCCTTGAATTTTCTCAGCTAGCTCTTCTGCTCCTACATAATCGGCTCCAGCATTTTCGGCTTCTTTCTGCTTATCTCCCTTGGCAAACACCAGCACTTTACGGGTTTTTCCAGTTCCATGCGGCAGGCTGACAGTTCCTCTTACCTGCTGGTCGGCGTGACGAGGGTCAACCCCTAGCTTGATGTGAACTTCGACCGTTTCGTCAAATTTGGTACTGGACATTTCTTTAACTAACTGTAAGGCCTCGGCTGGGTCATATAAATGTTGGCGATCAAATTTTTTTAAGGCTTCCTGATAAGCTTTGCTTTTCTTCATTACAATTAACCTCCCTGTGGTTTATCGGATTTTCTATCCTCCCACTTTATTAGGACTAAAACTAATCGGTAACTTCTAACCCCATGCTACGGGCTGTACCTTCTATCATCCTCACAGCTGCGTCTATATCAGCAGCATTCAGGTCTTCCTTTTTGATTTCAGCAATTTCTACCAGCTTGGCCCGGCTTACTTTGCCCACTTTATTCTTATTGGGTTCACCAGAGCCTTTGGCTACGCTGGCTGCTTTTTTCAACAGGTCTGAAGCCGGAGGAGATTTAAGTATAAAAGTAAACGACCGGTCTTCGTAAATACTTATCTCCACCGGAACAATGGAGCCTACCTGATTGGCGGTCTTGGCATTATACTCTTTACAAAATCCCATTATATTTACACTGTACTGACCCAGGGCAGGTCCTACTGGTGGTGCCGGTGTAGCTTTGCCTGCAGCTATTTGCAGTGATACTTTTCCTATTACTCTTTTGGCCATATTAACACCTCCTTAGACTTTCTCTATTTGTTCATAATCCAGTTCTACAGGTGTTTCCCTGCCAAACATAGATATATTAACCCGTATTTTCCCACGATCAGGTAGTAATTCCCTGACTACACCTTCGAAATTAGCAAATGGCCCCGTCTTAACTCGAACGTTTTCACCAACTGCTATATCAATTATCTTAGGTTTGCTTTCTACCAGGCCCATCTGCTGAAGTATCTTTTCGATTTCAAAATCCTGCAGGGGCACAGGTTTATTACCACTACCTACAAACCCGGTAACTCCAGGGGTATGACGTACTACATACCAGGAGTCTTCATCCATTATCATATTAACAATAACATAACCCGGGAAAACCCTGCGGCTGGTAACTTTTCTCTTACCGCCTTTGTACTCTACTTCTTGCGCTTCAGGAATAATAACATCAAATATTTTGTCCTGCATGTTCATCGATTCTACTCTTTTGGAAAGGTCAACTTTTATTTTATTTTCATAGCCTGAATAGGTATGCACTACATACCAATCACCTGGCGCTTTGCTTTCCACGGTTGATTCTATGTTGTTATTGTTTTCACTATTAATATCCTGTTCCAATTCGGTCTTAGGGATTGGAACCACCTCCTCCATGTTTAAGCAAAGGCCTCAAATAGTTTGGTTATTAAAAAAGATAATCCCGAGTCAAATACCCATATAATAAGGGCTACAATGGTAACAGCTACCAGTACCACTCCGGTATATGCTATCAGTTGTTGCCGGTCAGGCCAGTGAACCTTTTTAAGTTCATTATAAACACTGATAAAGTACTGTTTAGTCTTTTCCCAGCGAAGTTTTAAACCTCCGGCCTCATTTTTTGCGGGAACATTCTTAGCCACTATATTCACATCCCTGACTTTACTTGGTTTCTCTGTGCAATGTGTGACAATTACAGAATTTACAATATTTCTTAAGCTCCACTTTTTCGGTGGTTTTTTTCTTGTCCTTGGTACTTGTATAATTGCGCTGTTTACATTCGGTACATGCCAGTGTTATACCAACTCTCACTTTGAATACACCTCCGTCCTGTGCACAGAAATCCTAAAATACTCTATCACACTGGAGTTCTTACTGTCAATAAAAAGTGCATCTGTTTGAAAGCCACCAATCCATATTTTACCCAAAAGACTGATAAATTAAAAGAAGTGAGAATAAATCCCACTCCTGCATTTCCAATATGGTAGCGGCGAAGGGATTTGAACCCCTGACACTACGGGTATGAACCGTATGCTCTAGCCAGCTGAGCTACGCCGCCAGATGGAGCCCTTAATCGGATTTGAACCGATGACCTCATCCTTACCAAGGATGCGCTCTGCCGACTGAGCTATAAGGGCATTTATTTCGGTTGCCCCCTACGGGGACTACCGATTTCAATTCCCTTGCGGGAAAAATATTTCATGGTTGCGGGAGCCGGACTTGAACCGGCAACCTTCGGGTTATGAGCCCGACGAGCTACCAACTGCTCCATCCCGCGTCGTTATGGTGGAGGGAGAAGGATTCGAACCTTCGAAGGCGGTGCCAACAGATTTACAGTCTGCCCCCTTTGGCCGCTTGGGTATCCCTCCAATTATTTTCATCTGGAGCCGAGCACAGGACTTGAACCCGCAACCTGCTGATTACAAATCAGCTGCTCTGCCATTGAGCTAGCTCGGCTCAGCAAGTAATATTTTATACTCTGCGTTATTCAAAGTCAATAGCTGCTCAATAGTTTTAATTTGTTACGACATTAAGTCCAGGGACTTCGGTAAGCGGCTGGGAGGATAGAACTGATTATTACCGACAGGTATGATTACATTTCATTTCTATCATCCAGGTATTTTTCTAATTTTCTTTTTACTCTCTGCAGGGCATTATCAATAGATTTTACATGCCTCTTCAATTCTACCGCAATTTCCTGATAGGATTTACCTTCCAGGTAGGCCATAAGAACTTTCCACTCCAATGAACTCAGTATTTCTCCCATTTTCTTTTCAATAAAGATAAATTCTTCTCGACTAATAATAATATCTTCGGGATTGGTAATTTTGTTAGTAGAAAGTATATCAATAAGAGTACGGTCTGACTCTTCATCATAAATGGGCTTATTCAATGAAACATATGAATTAAGGGGAATATGCTTTTGCCGGGTTGCTGTTTTAATGGCAGTAATAATCTGCCGGGTTATGCATAATTCGGCAAAGGCTCTAAATGAAGTAAGTTTGTCCAACCTATAATCACGGATAGCTTTGAATAGGCCTATCATACCTTCTTGTATAATATCTTCTTTATCTGCTCCTATGAGGAAATAAGATCTTGCCTTGGCTCTGACAAAGTTTTTATATTTGTCTACCAGGAATTCTATAGCATACTGGTCTCCCTGCTGAGCCAAATCTACGATTTCTTCGTCAGTCATCTCGGTATACGTCAGAAATAAGTTCTGAGCCGTAGCGATAGAACCAGGCATTCAATCGCCTCCATAAAAGTTGTTATTAATATGCAAAAAATCGGAATTTATAAGAAGTATGCACAATTTTATTATAGCTACAGTCCTGTTACAGGTCAAGCCAATAGTATAGGACCTTTACCGCAGGTCATAGCGAATTTTATCCGGATTAGCCCGTATATCATCGTCAATGCACTTAATACTGTCCTGGTCATTTATATCATTCATTATTAATCCGTATCCTGTTTCTTCTGGCGTAAAACCTCATAGATTAGCAGGGCGGCAGCAACGGATGCGTTAAGCGAATTAAGCTTACCTTCCATCGGTATCTTTACCAGGATATCGCAATTTTCTTTCACCAATCGCCTGATACCTTTACCTTCAGAACCTATAACCAGGGCCAGCGGTGCCGGGAAAGACATGGAAAAATAATCTTCTTTAGCTTGCATATCGGCTCCTACTACCCATAGTCCAATGTTTTTTAGGTATTTTATAGTGTTTACCAGGTTAGTTTCCTGTACCAGGAGAACATGTTCAACCGCACCGGCTGAAGCGCGTACCACACCCTCACTTACTTCAACCGAGCCATGGCGGGGAATAACTATCCCATGCACACCGGCACACTCGGCTGTCCTTATAATAGAACCCAGGTTTTGTGGATCCTCCAGCCCATCGAGAATAAGGATAAAAGGGTTCTCTCCCCGTTCCTGGGCCAATTGCAGCACCTCATCCAATTGTGCATAGTCATAGCTGTCAACCAGGGCTATTACCCCCTGGTGGTTGACCCCGGGCGACATGCGGTCGAGTCGTGGCTTATCTACATACTGGACATAAACCCCCTTTTTTTGGGCCAGGTAAATCATTTCTTCCATTCTTTTACCCTGGCGGTTTTCCAGCATATAGATCTTATCTATCTTGCGTCGGCCCTTGAGAGCCTCCGTCACGCTATTTACTCCGGTTAGCTTTTCTTTCATAACAACATTAACCCCTTTGTTACCTCCTGACTCCCAAATATCTCCACTCCTTACCCCTACTCTAATTAAAGTGGATTAAAGATATCATCCGTTATTACAATTTGGGCATAGTACTTCTCCGGGAAAGATCGGTCATATTCTATATCATCATACAGACTGGGTAAATGCTTTTGGAAATAAAGCAGGAGCGGTATAGCCACCTGCCGCATCTGGGGATGAGCAGCAGCATCACAGCGTAAACGGAAAAAATGCCGCCATTCCCTCATGTTGTATGTAACTACTATCTCCGTTTTTAAGGAATTAGGTAGAACTGAGCGAGCTTCTTGGGCTGAACGTCCAGCCTTCAGCAAAGCCATATAGCTCTTCTCTGCTCCCAGGCAGGCTTCTTCCCAGTGGCGATAAGCAACATCATCCTCCAAAAAGAAATAAGGTTCAATTACCGCAATCTCGTTGCCAAACTTATCCTGGCTATAACGACAATAGCGGGTGGATTCCTGGCTATAGGCGGCAATCCGGTGCCGGACTATTTCGTGGGATATACCCCGGTCGATAATAAACATAACGGTTGCTTTTTCATGTTCAATTATCGATTCATGACCCAATGTAAGCTTGCTTTTTAGGAAATCTGGATTTCCTTGAGCTGCCATTTTGTCTTCTGATTTGTAGCATACCCGGGCATAGCGTTCCAGCCGCAAAAGTATATCTTCCCCCAGAGCCTTTTGGGGAACAAGTACCCGGGGCTTTTGAATAATCATAGCCACCCCTCCTAGAATTATAATAGACACTGATTACACTGAAAACTATGAAAAACACTGAATTTATTAAGAATATAATTTATCTGGGATTACCGTTCTCGTCTATTTTCATAAGTGGTTGTGTGCCGCACTCATGGCTGGTTAATTAGAAAATAGAATTTATTCCGTATAAATTCAAAATTCTAATAGTGCCTGATTGACTAGATACAGGAGTCGTTCTTCATCACCTTTGAGATAGAGATAGCCCAGCAAAGCCTCAAAACCAGTGCTTAGTTGGTAGTCTTCCGGGTCGGCATGTCGGGGAGGTGTGCTTTTGGCATTTCTGCCCCGACGTACAATATCTTGTTCCTCCTCGCTTAGTTCATGGTAAAGCTGGCGGGTAAGCCGTGCCTGGGTTTGGGCCTTTACCAGTTCTACGGTATCATGGTGAATATCGCTGACCTTTCTGGGGCCTGCGGTAACAATATGGGTTCTGACTAGCAGCTCAAAAACCGCATCCCCAATATAAGCCAATACCACTGCAGGGTATTCCCGTAGCATACTCTCATTTACTTTATCATGCCTCAGCAATCTTCCACCTGACTCCTTCCCGGGTATCTTCAACTATAATCCCTGCTTGTTGCAGGCTATCCCTTATATAATCCGCTTTTTCATAACGTTTTTGGGATTTAAAACTGGCCCGTAAATCTATAAGTTTCTCCATTAAAAGCTCCAACTCCGGGGCTCCTTCATAACGAAAACGGGTACCCGCAGGAGTATCCTCAATACTAATATCCAAGCTGCTCAGAAAATCACGGATATCGTCTGCCAGCAGATAATCCTTTTCCTGACGAGCTGCCTGCCGTAACCCGGCTAGTATCTGCAGCACATCTTCCAGTTCAGCACCCTGGTCCGATTCCTGGTCTATAAAAATACCGAGAACCTCTCCCAATTCCTTAAAAATAGCAACGGCTTTAGTAACTACCGCCTGATCCTGCCTATTATCACGGCTGGCCTGGGCCAGATAGCTATTAATAAGATGGGAAATCTCAAATAAATGCCCTATAGCTCGGGCGGTATTAAAATCATCATCCATAGCGGCAATAAACTCTTGCTTAAGATTATCAACCTTTTCCAGCAGTTCAGTTTTCCGCAGCTGGTCATCGACTGGTAGTCTATCCTGTTGAAATTCATCTACCAACATCAAAGTGGTCTTTAATCGTCCCAAGGCCTTGCGGGCTTCCTCCAGTTTGCCATCATCAAAATCCAGGGGACTGCGGTAATGGGTGGCAATTAGATAATAACGTACTACATCAGCCGGGAATTTATCCAGCACCTCCCGCAGGAGAAAAAAGTTACCCAGAGATTTGGACATCTTCTCGCTATTAATAGTAATAAAGCCATTATGCATCCAGTACTGAACAAAAGATTTACCCGTAAGGGCCTCAGCTTGCGCTATTTCATTCTCATGGTGGGGGAATATTAAATCGCTTCCACCCCCATGAATATCTATAGTATCTCCCAGGTATTTAGTAGACATTACCGAACACTCAATATGCCAGCCTGGTCGCCCCTTCCCCCAGGGGCTATCCCAGAAAGGTTCACCCGGTTTAGCCGCTTTCCATAAAGCAAAATCAACCGCTTCTTCCTTACGTTCATCCACTTCTATCCGGGCACCAGATAACATATCCTCTACACTGCGCCCTGATAGTTTACCATAGTCTTTAAAAGCTTTAACCCGGTAGAAAACATCACCATCAACTTCATAGGCAAATCCCTTGTCAATAAGTTTGCCGATGGCATCTGTCATATCTTCAATATGCTGGCTGGCCCGGGGATGGACATCTGCCCGTAATATATTTAGAGCATCAGCATCTTCGAAATATTTGTTTATATAACGCTCCGCCAGCTCAATGGCTTCTTCGCCTTCTTCCTGACTGCGATTTATTATCTTATCGTCCACATCAGTAAAATTCTGTACAAATGTCACCTCATAGCCACGATAGGTCAGATAGCGGCGCAGAGTATCAAATACTACCAGGGGCCTGGCATTACCCAGATGAATATAGTTATAGGTGGTAGGACCACAGGCATATATTTTTACCTTTTGCGGCTCAAGCGTTACCAGCTCTTCTTTTCTGCCACTCAGGGTGTTGTACACTCGCATAATTGGGCACCTCTTTCTCATAAGATTGCAGCCTTTTTTCTAAATCATCAATCCGGGCCTGCATAGCTGCCAGGGTATCAGCGATGGGGTCGGGTAAAAGGTGATGTTCCAAATCAACTTCCATTTTACCATCTGTTACCCGGGCTCCATTACGAACTACTATTCTTCCCGGTACTCCTACTACGGTACAGGATGGAGGAACACTTTTTAAAACTACCGAACCGCCACCAATTTTAACGTTATCGCCTATGGTTATGGCTCCCAAAACCTTGGCTCCGGCACTTATAACCACATTGTTCCCGATAGTAGGGTGGCGTTTACCTTTTTGCTTGCCGGTTCCACCCAGGGTAACCCCCTGGTACATAGTAACATTATCTCCTATTTCCGTAGTTTCTCCAATAACTATCCCGCTGCCGTGATCGATGAATACACCATTGCCAATCGTGGCTCCAGGGTGAATTTCAATACCGGTAAGCCAGCGGCTGATATGGGATATAAAACGAGCCAGAAAATAACATTTCTTGCGATAGAAAAAATGGGCTATCCGATGATTAATAATAGCATGAAATCCAGGATAACAAAAAATTACCTCCCATACGTTGCGAGCAGCCGGGTCCCTTTCAAATACTACTTGGATCTCCGCTTTAAGCCTGGTAAACATAATTTACCCTCCTAATTATTTAAAATAAAAAAGCCTTCCGTCTCGTTAAGAGGCGAAAGACCATATTTCCGCGGTTCCACTCTTGTTGAGCCCTGCCTAACGCAGGTACTCCACTCAAATACTCTAACGGTATTACCGGGTATGCCTACATAATTTCAACATACCTGCTCCCGGGCGCAATTTCGAAACGGTTTCGTACTGTAAAGAGGCTCTCAGCCGATGACCCCTTCTCTCTGGCAGCGATTGCCGTCCTACTTATCCCATTCATAGCATTTATATATGGAATTAATAAAATTATATGCAGCCGGGTTCCTAAAGTCAAGGGGGCAAGTGGGGACGATCAGGCCTTAAGTGTTGTAATAGTAGCCAGAACTAAAAATATACAACCCAAAAGCCACCCCGTTATTGTAGCGTAGGCAAACCTGGATTTTGCTACTTGCCCAAAAATTATTGATAGGCTTAAACATATGCAGAATATAACCGTCCATTTTTGATATTTACTCATGTTAAACCTCCCCCAGGGGTTATTAGTTACC
>CAZAZH010000027.1:0-21731 GCA_964489585.1 uncultured Syntrophomonas sp. | reverse complement strand
GCCGTAGCTGAATTATCTAAAATAACAAACAGCATATTAGAATCATGGTATTTGGCATTGACCAGCGCGGGCATACAGGTATGGAAAAAGGTTGAATCGCCGGCCAGAGCAACAACCGGTTGATCAAAGCCGAAACGGGTTAACTGCCCCAGACCTTCAGCCGCACTTATGCCAGCACCCATACAAGATAAGAAATTAAAAAGAAAATGGCCGGCTCGCTGTCCCCCCATGGTATAACAACCAATATCGCCCATTACTACGCCCCTACCTTCGTGAATGCGCAGTGACTGTTTCAGGAGGAAAAAGGAGGCCCGATGCGGACAACCGGCACAGAAGGTCAATTCCCGTGGCGGCAATGGGACAGCTTCTTCAAATGGAATAGACGCAACCTCAGGTCCCTGAAAGGTTGTTCCGGTCATATTAGCCAGTGCATTTCTTACCATATCCGGGTTTAGTTCACCGTTACGGGGTATAATTTTTTGGCCATGGCGTCCTGTCAGTTCAATGTTTAATTCAGGATGATAAGCAATAATATTGGCAATGTTCTGTTCCAGGAAAGGGTCAACTTCTTCTACCACCAACACTTTTTTCGTCCTGGCCAGGTGTTTGACAATAAATTCTTCCGGCAAGGGCCAGGTCGTACCAATCTTCAAAATACCAACTGATTCCATAACGCCCAATGCTTTAACCGCCTCTATACTGTAAAGCCAGCCCGTACCGCAGGTAATAATCATAATATCAGGATTTTTAGGACCGTTATACCAGTTAAAAGGTGACTCTTCAAAAATTGTCCGGGCTTGTTCAATCTTGGTAATTTGCGCATCTTTAAACCAGTTGACTGCAACCAGGCGATCCCATTCACCAATAACTGCGGGAGCCTGCTTATGCTGTGGTATTTCACCCAGGGTTACACTGCTGCGGCCGTGATTGATACGGGTCACGGTCCGAACCATAACTAGCTGCTGCAGCTGTTCCGATAGTTCAAAACCCCACCTGACCATCTCTTTGGCTTCCTGCATATTGGCCGGTTCCAGCATTGGTACCGCCGCAGAACGTGACTGATGCCTGCTGTCAAACTCATTGGTGCTGGAATGGGCACTGGGGTCATCGGCTACAACCAGTACCAACCCACCTTTTACGCCGGAGAGGGAAGCACTGTGAAGAGCATCCCCAACTACCAGCAAACCATTTTGTTTCATGACACAAAGTGAACGGATTCCGGCAAATGAAGCCCCTAAACATGCTTCCAGAGCACAGGTTTCATTGGTCGACCATTCAGCATAGATTTCCATTTCATCGGCTACATGCCCTAACATGGTTAAAATTTCCGAGGATGGTGAACCTGGGTAGGCTGCAGCAAAACGGATACCAGCTTCCAGGGCTCCCCGGGATATAGCCTCGTTTCCCTGCATAAGGTAAGTTTTGCCAGGCTCATTGGCAGTAATCATCCATTCCATAACTATTTCACCATCCCTTCTGCCAATTCTTTAAGCTGTACATAATATGCACTGTTTAAATCAATGAAAGGTTTTACCCCTTTATCAAATGCTGTCTGTATATGGTTCAGGTTACGGGTCTTTTTCCCCAGCGAAGCACTCTTTAGCCGATTAAGCTCATCTTCAGGATATTTTTCGCTAACTAAATACCCTCTGGCTACTGCCTGGTTAAAAAGTTGCTGTCCCTTTGGGGTACGGATAATTACTGTATTCCAGCCTTCTTGCGGTTCAAATGCTCCAACTGAGATATCTGCTAATTCCGACGTCATATCCAGGCAGTAATTACAGCCAGCCTTACTGAAACTTTTAACAGTATCAATCGGCAAGTCGTGTACTCCCTTATCAGTCGTCACCTCGAATCCATGCCGGGGAATAGCCAGTCGTAAAATCTCTTCCCCGGGGAATTCTTTTTGTATATAATCCCTAAAAGCCCATCCTAAAGACCACATACAAAATAGGCCTATACTGAGTACTTCCATCTCCGGTTTTTGAGGCGGGCGATTATAGTCGAGCTTACGCAATGCCTGGATTTGGCAGGGACGACCAACGATGGCCAACTTCTGCACATTATTGCTCTGAGCTTCAATGATTTTACGCATACCGGGTGAAGCTAGAAAACGAGAACCGGCTGTTTTTTGAATATCATCAACCTCTGATGATAAAAATGGCTGCGGGGTAATATAATCATCAGCGCCAGTTAGTAAAACCGTTTCTGCCAATTTATCTTCCAAAATGGTTTTTACCAAATAACTGACCGTACCTCCATCCTGCTGTCCGTTAATACCTTTTGCAGCCTTTACTTTATAGGCTTTTAGATGAGGCCCAATGGCAAGATCTTGCGGTATATCCGGTAAATACTTTTCGCTTATCGCCTCCCAGTCTGTGAATGTACGCGGACAAACTGAATAGCAACGTCCATTAGAAACGTTACAATCAAAACGGAAAACCAGATGGTCTTCAATGTTGGCTATGTATGGACACCAATCAAGACAGGCGCCACACAGAGCACATGTAGAGCTAGCTAATACTTCATTTTTTAGCTCCATTCCTCCAGACATTTATTCCCCTCCTCACTATGAACAATAATTAAACTGTCGCCCCTCAGAAGAAAGCAATCTCTCTCCACGATACGTACGACTGTATTGAACGCTGTTCATAAATATTAATATGTTTCGGGATAGTAATCTAACAATCCTTCTTTTCTGGAAATTATGCCAATATTTATCATATTACGTTAAAGATATTTACCTAAAACAAAAAATATATTAAGACGAATCCTTTATAATCCGAGAGTTTTGCATAATTCAATATTCCTTATATGTCACTCTGAGCGATAGCGAAGAGTCTTAGATCCTTCGGCTTTGCCTCAGGATGACAACCGTAAATTACCACCGCAACTTATCAGAAACACTAATTATGCAAAATCCTCAATCCCTATACTTGCGTATATTATTAAAGGCTCAACTACCAGTTAAAAACTGATGGTTGAGCCTTTTTAAGCGAACCGAAATGGTTATGTGTGCTCCCCTCACATGCAGGGTTAATCGGTCTTAAAGTCTAATACTTTTTGATAATAATCCCTTAATATGCTGTGACCATAGGTATCGCAATTGGCAAATGCTTCATCAATACTTTCATATTTTTTTCGGTCATAACCGGGATAAGCCCATCTCCCCCCCAGGTCTATCCAGAGCGGGGCAATACCTCGGGTGGGCTTGACAAAACGTGGATCTACCAGAACTTTGCCTGGAGGCAGCGGTTCTTTACAGGCATACGCATATAGATGCTGTATTTGGGCTTCCACTCCTATAGCCGGGCTGGCAAATATGGCTCCATGAACTCCGGCTTCATAACGGATTTTGGTGGGATCGGCTCCTAAGAGGTCTTCCTCGCCAGTAGCTGCTGCACCAGTAGCCCCCAGACCGCAGTAGTTGTTCTGATAAGGTTGAACTAATCCTCCATATTTCCACCAACCAGTCTCCTTGGCTGCTTGACAGAATGCAATATCTCCCTTGATACCATATTGTTTACCAATTTCCAGGTAGAGGTCAACCAGTTCCTGTGGGGCTGCCGGGTTATTATTTCGCATAACTGCCAGTAGCTGTTCCCGGCCCATTTTGGCCTCACCCATTATGGTCTGCTGGTAATCAATATTAGTAACCAGAGGTAGCTCTTTATCTGTTAACGGCTTATTATCTGCCGGAGGAGCTTCGGGAGGATTGGTTGCATTATTCGCATCTTCAACTGCAATCGGTTCTTCACCAGGATTTGTAGTAGGATCAGAATCTTTGTCTGTAGCTGGTTCACTATCTATGGCAACCGGGGTAGTAATAAGTACCGTACGATTTTTCCCGTCCCAGTCAACTTGCATGCCCAAACCTTCCGCAATTACCCGAAACGGAACCATAGTCCGCCCATCTAAAATAAAAGGTGTCGGGTCTTCCGGTTGTATTATAACTTCTTTCCCATCGATAAATATACCTATTCCTCTTGGAGCCAGGGGGCTGGTTGCCCGGGGCGAGATATTGTCTGCACCGGGAGTGGTGATGAGTACCCTGCGTTCGGCATTGTCCCAGAAAACCTGGCAACCCAACTCTTCACTAATAACCCGAACCGGTACCATAGTCCGATCCTTAACTATAAGTGGTGCCACTTCAGTCTCAATAACTTTCCCATCAATATGTATAGTGATGGCCTGTTCCGCCATCAATGTTGATGGTGTAAACAGTATAAATACTCCCAATACTAAAAATACCGTTATCATTTGCCGTACTTTACTGCTAACTGCGAACAAATCAGACACCTCCATAAATTTTCTACATACTCCTTCCCATTTCACCTTCCTGCTATAAAAATCCTGCCCACATAAAATAATATGACTTTTTTCATACAAAGCTTGCAGTTTTACAGCAATATATAGCATAAGTTGGCTAATGTATCAGCAAAACAATTATAAATAAAGTATTTTTTTCCCGATTTCAATAGAATATTCTAAAAATATTGTTATAAACCTTCCCACAAGCAGACATTTTTTTTAAAACCTGTGGTGTATCGTTAATGTTAGCCTCTATATCTTGTAATTTCATTATTTTTCGGGAGGGGGAACAAAGCTTGTCAGCAAAAGTAAAACCATGTGTTCTTGTTTTTCTTTTACTTACTCTGGCTATCATGGTCTTAATATGGAATCAAAATCCCCATCAGATTATTTCCCTAACATGGGTACAAGCTCTAGTATCTCTGTGCCTATTGATTTCAGTTATTTATCTTACCTGGTTAATAACGAAACTTCGTTCCAGGAATAATTATTTATTTGCTAGCCTGGAAAAAGTCCAAGAAATAATAGCCCTATTTGACCCCAAAGCAAACCGTTTTGTTTTCATAAATCATGCCCTGGAAAACATACTGGGTTACACCGCAAAAGAAGCCTTAAGCAACAACATATTGCTCCAAATCCTGTTTAATAATCAGGATCGGCCATTTGACGATTTTCGTAACCTGAGAACAACTTTATCTGGCATGACACAAGCAAGGAGAAAAGACGGCTCGCCAGTATACCTGGAATACGTAGCTATTCCCGTATATAGAAAAGGTCATATTAGTAAAATTGCCATCAGCAGTTGGGACATAAGTGAACGCGTACAAATGGAACAGAGCTTAACTGCATCAGAAGAGATCTACCAGGCATTAATAGAAGCCCGGGAACAGGCTCAAGCTGCCAATATGGCTAAAAATCAGTTCCTGGCTAACATGAGCCATGAAATTCGTACCCCCATGATTGGCATTTTGGGAGCTTTGGACCTGCTAGCCGAAAGTAAACTTGCTAAAGAGCAATACGAGAACATAGAAATTATCCGCGAATGTGGTGAGCAATTACTCGGCATCATTAATGGTATCCTGGATATGTCTAAAATAGAATTAGGTTTGACAGAACTATATCCCAAGGCATGTAATCTTCCTGAGCTTTTCAGTCACCTGGTTAATATTGTGGAACCCATACTTAAAGAAAAAGGTTTATCAATTAGGCTAGATATTTCCCCTGATATCCCTGCAGTGGTTAGATTAGATGAAGCTAAATTACGCCAGGTATTGATTAACGTTTTTTGGAATGCAATTAAGTTTACCAGTCAGGGTTATATAACTTTTACTGCTACTATAGAAGAAATGGATGGTATTTCCCAGCTGTCATTGGCTATATCCGATACGGGAATTGGTATTCCCGATTATGAGATGGAGAACATTTTTACCCCTTTCACCCAGGTAGATAATTCTACCTCGCGGCAGTACGGGGGTATGGGCCTGGGACTTTTTATCTCTAAAAAGTATATGGACATAATGCAGGGTAGCATTTATGTAGAAAGTCAGCAAGGCTCAGGTAGCACCTTTTTTATTAAGGTACCACTGGAAGTAATCTCCTACGCGGAACTAAATGAAAACATTAATCCCGGCTATAATGACAATTATGAGGACAAGTTGTTAACTGACTTTGCTCCTATCCGGGTTTTATTGGTAGAAGATAACGATCTTAATCAAAAAATAGTATCCCAGATGTTAGTAAATTACGGCTTTGAGATAACCGTGGCCAATGACGGACTAGAATGCCTGAGACTATTACAGGAAAACCATTTTGACGTTATCCTGATGGATATGCAAATGCCAGTTATGGATGGATATGAAGCTACCCGTATGATTCGTCAATATGAAGAATTACAGCATATTCCTGTTATTGCAATGACTGCCCATGCTATGGCTGGTGATCGGGAGAAATGTTTGGTCAGTGGATGCACGTCATATATTGCCAAGCCCTTTAAAGCAGAAGAGCTGGCCCGGGAGATAAGAAAACACTTCCAGGGTGTAAGCACAAATAATCCTGACCCTGATCTCAAGAGTTTTATCAATGAGCTTTTGCCAGAATTTATGGCTCAACTTGAAGAAATGGTTGATAATCTAGGATTAGCTTTTGCCCAGCGAGATATAGAGGCTATAAAGAGCATTAGTCACGACATCAAAGGTACAGCAGGAATGTATGGTTTCAGGCAGATTTCCGACGGAGCAGCAGCAATTGAGGCGGCAGCTCGGGAGGGGTCTTTCTCCAGGATTAAAACCTGTCTGGATCAGCTAAACCATTATTATAAACAGGCCAGTGTACAGGTGAGTTAAGATATAATTAAAATTTCATTATGATCTCACTGGTATTGATGGGGGCTCCATGGCCGGGGTAGATAGTCTTAATTCCCCGGCCTTTTAATATATTCATACTCTTAAAAAATTTGCTGCGGTCTTGCAGAAAAGGGGCATAGTAGGGCTTTCCTCCAAACAGGCATCGCCTTACAATCAAATCACCGGTAATAGCCCGGCCATCCGGTAAAAATAGCGAAGATGAACCCAGAGTATGCCCGGGAGTAGGTAATATAAGGCCCTGGACCCCGAATTCCTGCAGTTCTAACTTCTGCTTGAATACTACATCAGCTTCTATGCCATAACGTTTTTTCACTTTAAGGTGCTGGCCTACTAGTTTAATTGCACTGGCCAGGGGATTAAGCGGATAGAGCGGTGCCTGTATGCCCTGGTTAAGATAGGGGGCATCTAAACGGTGGATAGCTATAGGTGCATCTATTTTTCTCCTTAATTCGAACACACTGCCATAATGGTCAACATGGCCGTGAGTTATAAATATGAGACTAATATCACTTTTTTTGACCTCGTTTTTTTCCATAGCCTTCAAAATCCCTTTGCTAAATCCCGGATCGCCGCTGTCAACTATTATGGTTTTTTCTCCTATTACCAAATAGCTATTAGCAAAGCGTAAAGGTATTCTAATTATTTTAGTCTCTGCCATCTGGCATCCCTCCCCGACATATCAGTGCTACAATAAAAATCCTTGCAAATAACTTCTAATTGAGGGTTTTGCATAATTCAATATTCCTTATATGTCACTCTGAGCGATAGCGAAGAGTCTTAGATCCTTCGGCTTTGCCTCAGGATGACAACCGTAAATTACCACCGCAATTTATCAGAAACACTAATTATGCAAAATCCTCAATTTAGAACTTGATTAATTGCCACTTAACTTCTTCCTCTCCGGCGACCCTGAGCACTTATTTGCTTTTGCGTTTATTTCTTCCTTGACACCATATAATAAGATAGCTAAGCTAATTAGGTAAATTGTCTGAATATTTTGACTAAGGAGGTCTTTATGTCCAAGATATTGATTAGTGATAGTACTTCATATTTACCTGAAAATCTAATAAATGACTATGGTATTATTATAATACCTTTGAACCTTCACCTGGAAGGGAAATCCTACAAAGAAGGTCTGGACATAAGCCATGCAGAGTTTTACCATATTTTTGAATCCAGCAAAATGTTTCCCACTACATCCCAGCCATCTGCAGGAGAATTTCTGGAGGTATTTCAATCTCTGGCTCCTGGCGATGAAGCCCTGGTAATTTTGATTTCGGCTGAACTCTCGGGCACAGTGCAGTCAGCCCTTTTGGCTCGAAATATGCTTGAAAATGAGCGTCAGGAAAATATTCATATAATAGATTCTCGTTCCTCTTCTATGGGCATGGGATTCCAATTACTAAAAGCGGGCGAGATGTTTGCCCAGGGACGAACTATGTCTGAAGTAATAGAAGAAGTAGAGAGAATAAAAATTCAGCAGGAAATATATTTTATAGTTGATGATCTGGAATATTTGGTGCGAGGCGGCAGGCTTAGCAAAAGTAGTGGTCTTATAGGCAATCTACTACAATTAAAACCGGTTCTAACTGTGAGGGAAGGCAAACTGGAGTTGTTTGATAAGGTTCGTACTTCCTCCCGGGCGGTTAAGCTGATGATGCAGCAAGTGGAGAAGAATAAATCGTGGTTAGAACAGCTGGCAGTTATTCACGTTCAAGCTGAAGAGGAAGCATTGAAACTGCAGCAGGATTTACAGGAACAATATGGTATCACCGCACTTATCAGTGAGGCCGGACCAGTTATCGGCGCTCACACCGGTCCGGGTACCTTGGGTATAGCCTTCTGCTAAAATGACAAATAGCACGTAACCGGTAAGCAACTTACACTGCTGAGCCGATACGTTTCCGACCCAGCAGTGTAGGGACAGACACAGGGGCCGTTCCCTACATAAAACAATCTAGTTACAGCGCTTATTATTTTACTAATCCCACGTTTTTGACTATCTCTATTATCTGGCGGTGTTTGTTCATAGTATAAAGATGAATTCCAGGTACCCCGCTGTTAAGCAGGTCGTCTACCTGCATACAGGCATAGTCTATACCTGCCTTTTCCATGCTTTCTACATCATTCTCATATTTATCCACCAATTTTAAAAGCGGACCGGGGATGGAAGCACCACAAAGGTATATAGTTCTGCGAATTGACCGGGCATTCAGTACCGGCATTATTCCTGGTACTACCGGACAGTCAATTTTAATGGCTAGAGCCTTGTCAATAAAATCATAGTATATGCGATTATCAAAGAAAAGCTGGGTAATAAGGAAATCGACCCCGCAATCAACCTTGTGTTTAAGATTATACAAATCATCTTTTAAGCGGGGACATTCAGTGTGGCCAGCCGGATAAGCCGCGGCTGCCACTCCAAAATCAGCTTTTTTACAAATGTCGTTAATTAACTCAAAGGCAAAACGGTAATCTTGCTGATTCAGGTCAAAATCCGGGTCATCCTCAGGGAGGTCACCCCGTAAAGCCAGGATATTACGTATCCCCTCATCTGCCAGCTGGTCTAAAATCTGGTCAACTTCGGCCTGGGTATGACGAACACAGGTCAGGTGAGCCAGGGATTCGATTCCGTAGTCCTTCTTTACCCGGGCAGCTATTTCCACGGTCCGAGCACGATTACTTCCACCAGCACCGTAGGTGACGCTAATATACCCGGGGTTAAGAGTCTGCAAATGGTCAAGAGTCTTAAATATAGTTTCTAACGGGTAGTCCACCCGGGGAGGAAATATTTCCAGCGAAAGAACCGGCTTGTCCCTGCCATACAAATCAAGAATTTTCATTTATACCCCTCTCCCCCTGGCCAGTACTTACATGTTTTTAATCAACTCACTGGCGAACTCTGAACATTTTACTTTGGTGGCACCTTCCATAAGCCGGGCAAAATCATAGGTGACCACCTTGCTGGCAATAGTCTTTTCCATAGCCTGAATAATAAGGTCAGCAGCTTCATCCCATTTGAGATGGCGTAACATCATTTCTCCCGACAGAACTACTGACGACGGATTTACTTTATCCAAACCCGCATACTTTGGTGCGGTACCGTGAGTAGCTTCAAATATGGCATGTCCGGTAAGGTAATTTATGTTGGCTCCCGGAGCTATGCCGATACCCCCTACCTGGGCGGCCAGGGCATCAGATATATAGTCACCATTGAGATTGAGGGTAGCTACTACATCAAATTCGGCCGGTCGGGTTAATATCTGTTGTAAGAATATATCGGCAATGGCATCTTTAATTATTATCCGACCTTCAGCTTCCGCCTGCTGTTGGGCTTCATCGGCAGCCTTTTCGCCTTCTTTTTCCTTAATCCGGTCATATTGTTCCCAGGTAAACACATGATTGTCAAACTCGGTTTCGGCCACTTCATAGCCCCAGTTCTTAAAAGCGCCTTCCGTGAATTTCATTATGTTACCCTTGTGCACCAGGGTAACGCTCTTGCGCCCATTTTCCAGGGCAAATATGATAGCTGCCCGTACCAAACGTTTACTGCCTTCTTCTGATACCGGTTTAATACCAATGCCTGAAGTCTGGGGGAAGCGTATTTTAGTTACTCCCAGTTCCTCCTGTAAAAACTGGAGCAGTTTTTTGACCTCCTGGGAATCACGGGAATATTCAATGCCGGCATATATATCCTCAGTGTTTTCCCGGAAAATAACCATATCCACCAGTTCCGGTTGTTTTACCGGCGAAGGTACTCCTTTAAAATAACGTACCGGGCGCAGGCAGGTATACAAATCTAGTTCCTGACGTAAAGCTACATTCAGAGAGCGTATCCCCCCGCCAATAGGTGTGGTGAGTGGTCCTTTAATGGCAATTATATATTCGCGAATAGTATCTATAGTCTCCTGGGGAAGCCATTCTCCTGTTTGGTTAAATGCTTTTTCTCCAGCAAAAACCTCTTTCCATACTATTGATTTTTGTCCTTGATAAGCCTTGTTTACAGCAGCATCTAAAACCCGAGAGGCGGCTGCCCATATATCAGGTCCGGTACCATCGCCTTCAATAAACGGAATTATGGGATGGTCAGGAACATACAGTACCCCATCCTGAACCGTTATTTTTTCTCCCTGCATTAAAAACTTCCTCCTTAAAAACTGTTTGTTTCTAACCCATGACGGAACGGCACAGGGGCCGTTCCCTGCACATCATTGTTCTGTGGTTCGCCTTATGGGTAATCATAAATTAGGTTGTCGTTTCTAATTCCTGTTCTGTTTTCTAATCAACCCGTCATGGCCGGAGGCCGCAACCACGAAGGAAAATAAGACTTATTGATTCTAATATTTTCTGACGCTGATTATTTAAGATTATTATGATTTACGCAGATTCCTTTTCTCTAATTATTATCAGCGTTAATCATAAAAATCAGCGTTAATCAGTGTCAAAAAAATTCTATTTTCTAATTCATACTTTAATCGAAGTTAAAGGTGCCATATTTTTTGAAGTGTTCGACCAGGCCGCCTTCGGAAAGAATCTGCAGCATTACTCCGGGCAAAGGCGCAATTTTAATATCTATGTTTTTGGTCCGGTTATGCAGTATTCCGGCTTCCAGGTTAATCTCCAGTTCGTCACCTTCATCAATCTGATCAGTATCACATTCAATTACTGGCAGACCTGTATTTATACAGTTGCGATAAAATATGCGGGCAAAAGATTTTGCTACTACAGCGCTGATGTCTGCGTTAATAATGGCCAGTGGTGCCTGTTCCCGGGAAGAGCCGCAGCCAAAATTGCGACCTCCAACAATAAAATCCCCTTTGTTAACCTTGGAATAAAAATCCGGGTCTAAATCCTCCATTACGTGTTTGGCCAGTTCTTTCATATCCAGTGTCTTAAATTTATGCCGTCCGGATATTATATAATCAGTATTAACGTCATCGCCGAATTTGTGTACCTTACCTTTTAAGTCCATCGTTCTCCTCCTGAACCATTAAAATTCATTAATTCTTAATTAAAGTAGATATTCTCTGGGGTCGGTGATTTTTCCTTGTAAGACTGAGGCGGCTACAGTTGCCGGTGAACCCAGGTATATGAAAGCCCGGTTGTTTCCCATACGCCCTTTAAAATTGCGGTTAGCAGTGGAGATAACATTTTCTGAATCTGAGGGTACGCCGTTATGAGTACCTACGCAGGGACCGCATCCTGGTGTTACTACGGCGGCACCAGCTTCAACAAATGTTTCCAATAAACCTTCGCGCATAGCTTGCAGCATTATCTGCCGGGAGGCAGGGGCTACGATTAATCGGGTATTTTTATCTATTTTATGACCCTTTAAAATCTGAGCAGCAATGCGCAGGTCTTCCATCCGGCCATTAGTGCAGGTGCCTATGACCCCCTGCTGAATAGGGGTTCCGGATACCTGGCTTATTGGGGCAACATTATCTACGGTATGGGGCCTGGCTATCTGCGGTTCCAGGTTAGAAACATCGTACTCCTTCACTTTGGCATATACCGCATCAGCATCAGGATTAGTAATTTCAAACTCTTTCTGACTATGAGCCTTTACCCATTCTACCGTCTTCTGGTCGGCTGCCATGAGCCCGCATTTGGCCCCCATTTCTATGGCCATATTGCTGATAGTAAATCGTCCTTCTACCGATAAAGCATCAATGGCCTCACCCAGGTATTCTGCGGCCAAATAGGTAGCACCATCAGCAGTTACATCTCCAATTAGATAGAGAATTAAGTCCTTGGAAAATACACCCGCAGGTAGGGTTCCATTTAATACGAATTTGAATGTCTCCGGTACCTTAAACCACAGTTTACCGGCAATTAATCCAGCCGCCAGGTCAGTAGATCCCACCCCGGTGGAGAAAGCATTTATAGCCCCATAAGTACAGGTATGGGAATCTGCGCCAATCACCAGGTCTCCAGGAACTACATGGCCCTGTTCGGGCATTAGCTGGTGACAAACACCATCGCCTATATCATAAAAATTAATACCCTGCTCCCCGGCAAAAACCCGCATTTGCCGGTGCAATTCGGATACACCTTCCAACGGACTGGGAGCACTGTGGTCTATTACCATAGCCACCCGAGAAGGGTCAAAAACCTTGCTAGCCTGCATTTCCGCAAAAGCCTTGATAGCCAGGGGAGAAGTCCCATCCTGACCCATAACAAAGTCCAGGTCGGCAATCACTATATCACCGGCCTTGACCTCCCGACCACTCTTTTTACTTAAAATTTTCTCAGCTATTGTCTTCCCCAACGTTTTTACTTCTCCCTTCAGTTCATTCTTTTTCTTTCATATATTCTTCATATATATACATCAGTTCCTTATCAAAAAGGGAACGTTTTTTATCTATTGACATCAGTCGAGCCCGGGCCAATATATCCTGGGCTTCTTCTTCACCCAGTTCTATTCCGTATTCCCGAGTAAATTTGGAACGAACAGCAGCCGAACCCGAGTGTTTACCGATAACTATTTGCCTTTCCAGTCCCACTTCTTCAGGACTAAAGACTTCATAGGTCAAGGGGTTTTTTAATACCCCATCCCCGTGTATACCCGATTCATGGGCAAATATATTAGAACCTACAATCGGCTTACTTACGGGTAAATCCCTTCCTGAAGCCTGGGCAACATATTCGGCTACTTCCCGGAACATGGGAGTATTATAAGATAAATCGAGGTTCATTAAGTATTTCATACCCATAATGACTTCTTGTAAACAGGCATTGCCGGCCCTTTCTCCCAGGCCGTTAATAGTAACGCCCACATGGTTGGCCCCGGCGTATACTCCGGCCAGGGCATTGGCAGTAGCCATACCAAAGTCGTTATGGGTATGCATTTCAATATCCAGCCCTACTGCGCTTATAAGAGTGCTGATATAACGATAGGTTTTAAGTGGGTCCAAGGTTCCCACCGTATCACAGAAACGCAGGCGGTCAGCACCTGCATGTTTGGCTGTCAGCGCAAACTCAGTTAAAAATTCTATATCAGAACGAGAAGCGTCTTCGGCATTTACCGATACATACAGCTGATTATCCTTGGCAAATTTAACTGCATCCCCCATGCGCTTTAATACATCCTGGCGGGTGGTCTGCAGCTTATGTTCAATATGAATATCCGAGGTAGATATGGATATGGCTACCGCATCCACCCCACAGCAAAGTGATTGTTTTATATCGGAAATAACGGCGCGATTCCATGCCATTATACTGGATTTTAGTCCCAGACTAACTATCTCCTTGATGCAGTCCTTTTCAAATCCGCCCATTACCGGAATTCCAGCTTCAATCTGGTCAACTCCTATCATATCCAGATAGCGAGCAATCTGAACTTTTTCCTGGTTGGTAAATACTACCCCGGCAGTCTGTTCCCCGTCTCGTAGAGTTGTGTCAACTATATATACCTGGGCACCTTTTTCCTTAAACCAATCTTTAGCAATGCCATCTAAATTCATCTCCAAACTCAGTCCCCCTTTAAGCGCTCCTTTAATAATTTATTCACAATAGTCGGATTAGCCTGCCCTCGGGTAGCTTTCATAACCTGGCCTACAAAAAATCCAAAGGCCTTTTCTTTTCCGCTGCGGTAATCATCCACTACCCCGGGGTTAGCCGCTATTATTTCATCAATCGTCTTTAGCAGAGTAGATTCGTCAGAAATCTGCATCATGCCCTTTTCCTTAATAATTAAATCCGGTTCTTTGCCGCTATCAAACATCTCTTCAAAAACACTTTTTGCCATTTTGCCACTAATGGTACCTTCATCTATAAGGATTAACATTCTTGCCAATGCTGTCGGTTGGATTTTACAATCAATAATTTCCATATTACTCTGATTTAAGTGTTTACTCAATTCCCCCATCATCCAGTTGGATACAGTCTTGGCATCATGGTAGTGAGCCAGACAATTATCAAAATAGGCCAGAAATTCTGGAGTAAGGGTTAAAATGGCTGCATCGTAAGCAGGCAGACCATATTCCTCTATCAATCTCTGTTGAGCCTGGTCAGGTAGTTCAGGGAGTGTAGACCTGATTTTTTCTACCCATTCCCGCTCGATCTTAAGCGGAGGTAAATTAGGATCCGGAAAATAACGGTAATCCTCAGCCTCTTCCTTGCTGCGCATACTCAAGGTTATCTGCTTTTCCTCATCCCAGGTTCTGGTTTCCTGAATAAGTTTTTCCCCATCTTCTATCGCCTCTATATGTCTACGAGCTTCATACTCAACAGCTTTCTCCAAGGCCCGGAAGGAGTTTAGATTCTTAATTTCACTGCGGATTCCCAGTTCTTTTTGACCCCAGGGACGCACAGATACATTGGCATCGCAACGCAGAGAACCTTCCTCCATCTTACAGTTGGAAACACCGGCAAAGAGCAGGATGGAACGGAGTTTCTCCATATAAGCCCTGGCCTCCTGGGCGCTTCTCATATCTGGTTCCGATACTATTTCCAGCAGGGGCATACCGCAACGATTTAAGTCAACCAGGGAAAAAGGGGAACTGGTTATATTACCCTGATGTACTAATTTACCTGCATCTTCTTCCATATGGGCCCGGGTTATGCCAATCCGTTTCTTCTTACCATCTAGATCTATTTCTAGATAACCGTTCTGACAAATCGGCAAATCTAATTGGGATATCTGGTAGGCCTGAGGTAAATCCGGATAAAAGTAATTTTTACGGTCAAATCGGCAAATTTCTGCTATTTCACAATTAAGAGCCAGGCCTGCCATGATGGCTATTTCTACTACCTGCTGGTTTAAAACTGGCAACGCCCCAGGGAATCCAGCACAACCTGGACAAATCTGGGTATTAGGTTCGGCCCCAAAAGCAGTAGAACAGGAACAAAATATTTTGCTCTGGGTTTTTAATTCTGCATGTACTTCCAGACCAACTACTACTTCGTAATCTTCGTTCATCTCTCTTCACCTCCCAGGGAAGGTTTAACTTTATGGTAGGGGGTGTTTTGTTCAAAAGCATAAGCAGCTTTTAATACCTTACTTTCATCAAAGGTCTGACCAATTATCTGCATTCCTACCGGCAAGCCATTACTAAAACCACAGGGAATTGATACGGCCGGTAAACCTGCCATATTTACTGGAACAGTAAAAATATCATTCCCATATAGGGTTAGGGAATCATCGATTTCCGCTCCCAGCTTAAAAGCAGTGGTAGGTGTAGTGGGTGTAATAATCAAATCGAAGTTCTTAAAGACCTGGTCGAAATCGTTTTTAATTAGACGCCTAACCTTCATAGCTTTAAGATAATATTTTTCATATTTCCCCGAACTTAGTACATGGGTACCTAACATAATCCTCCGTTTGACTTCATCTCCAAAACCTGCACTGCGGCTGTTACAATACATATCTAATACATTATCTGCCTCAAAATCACGCAAGCCGTAACGAACTCCATCATAACATGCCAGGTTGGTACTGGCTTCGGCGGGGCCAATAATATAATAAGCGGGAAGAGCGTATTCACCATGGGGTAAAGATACTTCTTCAATTATGGCTCCCAATTCTTCGTATTTCTTTAGAGCCGCTAGTATCAGATTTTTTACCTCTTCATCCACGCTTTGCTGAAAACACTCGGTAGGATAAGCTATTTTCATACCCCGGGCATCAATGTTGAGGAAAGAGGTATAATCAGGCACTTCCATATCGACACTGGTACCATCCAGGGGGTCACGACCGGCTATGATATTCATAATCAGGGCACAGTCTTCTACCTTCCGGGCAATAACCCCGGCCTGATCCATGGAGGAGGTATAAGCAACTACCCCCCAGCGAGAAACCCTGCCATAGGAAGGTTTAAATCCTACCACCCCACAAAATGCAGCTGGTTGGCGAATAGAACCACCAGTATCTGACCCCAGAGCCACTGGTACTTCACCGGCAGCAACTGCGGCAGCACAACCACCAGATGAGCCACCCGGTACTCTTTCCAAATCCCAAGGGTTACGGGTAGGAAAGAAAGCCGAAAGTTCAGTGGAGGAACCCATAGCAAATTCATCCATGTTTAATTTACCGATAAGAATTCCCTGTTCGGCATTAAGCCGGGAAACCGCAGTAGCATCGTAAATCGGCACATAATTCTCCAACATCCGAGAGGCACAGGTAGTTCTTAAACCCCGGGTACAAAAAACGTCCTTCAGGGCAAAAGGTAATCCTGCTATTCTTCCATTTCTACTATTATTGCGGCTCAGGTCGGCGGCCTTCTTAAGAGCATTTTCCTCATCCAGGGTAATAAAAGCCTGGACTTTATCATCCACGGCATGAATGCGCTTAAATATGGACTCAATAATCTCCCCAGCGGAGATTTCTTCGCGGTTTAGTTTATCCTGCAAATCACGTAAGCCAAGTTCAAACAATTCCACCGCCGCTACCTCCTACATTATTTTGGGAACTTTATACTGGCCATCTTCTAATAACGGTCCGTTAGCTAAAATCTCCTCCCGGGGTGAACTGGGACATACCCAATCATCCCGAAAAACATTGTAAACCGGCAATACATAGGTTAATGGTTCTACATTATCGGTATCAAGCTCATGCAAACGATTTGTGTAATCCAATACCAGGTTAAGCTGCAAAGCAAAGTCTTCTTTCTCTTCCTCTTTCAGTTTTAATCTAACCATAAAGGCAATATCTTCTACTTCCTTAATAGTAAGGGCCATAACCATACCTCCAAACCCTTTAGAAAACATTTATGTTCAATATTATATCAAATAGATAGGGTATAAACTAACTCCTATCTATAAATATTTATATTAATACAGTATACTGTATAATTATTGATTAAACTCTTATTCGCTAACTATTCCAGCATTTTGAGGAATTCTTCTTCAGTTAGAATGGCAACCCCTAGCTGCAGAGCCTTATCATATTTACTGCCTGGTTCTGAGCCGGCTACCACATAGTCGGTTTTTTTACTTACACTACCACTAACTTTGCCACCCAGGGCTTCTATTTTTTCGCTGGCATCATTACGAGTCAAGCTTTCCAGGGTACCGGTGAGGACGAAAGTTTTCCCCGCCAGCGGCTTTAGCCCCCTGCTGCTCTCTTCTTCTACCGTATTTACCCCGGTCGCTTTTAATCTGGCAATAGTCTCCAGGTTACGAGGCTCGCGGAAGAATTTAACTATACTTTCAGCCATCTTAGGGCCAATTTCAGGAATACTCATCAGCTGTTCTTCACTAATTTCATTAAATTTATCAATATCATGAATATGAGCAGTTAATATACGAGCTGTCTTGGAACCTATATGACGAATACCCAGGGCAGTAAGCAAGCGGGACAAAGGTCTGGCTTTACTATGGGCTATGGCCTGAATCAAATTGGAGGCTGATTTAGCCCCCATCCTATCAAGACCAGCAATATCGTCCTCTTTCAGATAATAGAGGTCGTCAACTTTTTCTACCAGCTTTTTTTCTACCAACTGGTCAATAACTGCCGGTCCCAGGCCATCAATATCCATAGCCGAACGTGAGGCGAAAAATATCAGACTTTCTTTCAGGCGGGCAGGACAATTAATATTTTCACAACGATAAGCTACTTCTCCCTGGAAGCGAACTACCTCACTACCACAGGCAGGGCAGCTGGCGGGAGGCTTTATTTCTTGCTCCCTCCCCTGTCGCTTTTCTACCATGGGCTTGATTATTTCCGGAATTATATCTCCGGCTTTGTGCACCAGTACTATATCCCCTACCCGGATATCCTTTTCTCGAAGCAGGTCAAAATTGTGCATACTGGCCCGGCTTACGGTAGTACCGGCTAATGAAACTGGTTCCAAAATAGCGGTAGGTGCTATTATTCCTGTTCTACCTACATTTACTTCCACTTCCAGCAGACGGGTTTCCTTTTCTTCCGCAGGGAACTTGTAGGCTATAGCCCAGCGTGGGCTTTTAGCAGTTTGGCCTAATGTTTCTCGTTCTGCCATGGGATTAAGCTTAATTACCACTCCGTCAATTTCATATGGTAAATCATGGCGTCTTTCCTGGTATTCCTGGCTGTATGCATATACTTCTTCTATATTTGCACAATAACGGGCTTCAGGATTAACCGGAAAACCTTGCTGTTTCAAGAATTCCAGAGCCTCTTGCTGATTATAAATGTCCCGGCCTTCAATATAGATAATATCGTAAATAAAAGCGGCTAAAGCTCGACCGGCGGTAATGCTTGGGTCCAGTTGGCGTATAGAACCAGCTGCGGCATTACGGGGATTGGCAAAAACCTTTTCCCCTTTTTCTTCCTTATCCTGGTTAAGCCTTAAGAATTCCTGTTTGGGCATATATATTTCACCCCGTACCTCCAGGCGGGATAAATTATCTCGGAGGCGCAGCGGAATACTCCTTATGGTTTTAATGTTATTGGTAACATCCTCTCCCACCAAACCATCACCCCTGGTGGCAGCATTTACCAATACCCCGTCCTGATATACCAGAACAATAGATACTCCATCTATCTTTAACTCTGCCATATAAGAAAATGCTTCTACCACCCGGTTTATCCGGCGATGGAACTCCTGTAGCTCGGCCAGGGAAAAGGCATTATCCAGACTAAGTAACGGCCTGCGATGAATTACCGGGGTAAACTTTTCGGTTGCCTGCCCCCCTACTCTTTGGGTAGGAGAATCAGGGGTTATCAGGTCCGGGTGCTCATTCTCTAGTTTGTGCAGTTCCTGCATTAACCGATCGTATTCGGCATCACTCACTAACGGGTCATCAAGAACATAATAATGGTATTCATGTTTTCTTATCTCCTGCCGCAGCTCATTTATACGCTCGCTAACTCCAGCCATTGTCGATTCCTCCCTGAAATATCTGTTTTAATCTATTTTTTCCAGGGGAGCAATATCTAAACGCAGCATTCTGACCCCAGCACGATCAAAATCTATGGTTGCAATTTCATCTTCATCGTCTATATCTATACTGGTTATTACGCCCATGCCAAATTTTTGATGAATAACCGTATCCCCTTCTTCCAACCGGCATTCAACTACTTCTATCTGATGCGGGGAACGTAATATATTAACTGGTATTTCCTGCAAAAACCGAGAAGGGGGATTGCTTCTTTCATAACCGTAGAGCAGTCGGTTTACGGCATTAGTCAGGTAAAGCCTTTCCATAGCTCTGGTTATACCAACATAGCATAACCTTCTTTCCTCCTCTATTTCTGCCGGTGTCTCGCTGCGGTAAGAAGGAAATACGCCTTCTTCCATTCCGGTCATAAATACAACCGGAAATTCCAGCCCTTTGGCCCCATGATAAGTCATCAGTAATACCACTTCGGAATCATCTAAATCATCATTATCTTGAACCAGAGCTATAGCAGCCAGGAAATCCTCCAGGGTTTCTCCACCATCTTTCCCAAATTCAATGGCCAACGATCTTAGTTCCTCTATGTTTTCAATCCGGGTCTCGGCATCGATGGGATTGTTTTTCCTCAAATCTTCAATATAACCACTGGCATCTATGAGATTATTAATTATGTCCTGCACTGGGCTGGTTTCCATAGAAAGAATGGTCAGAAAATTGATCATGCCGTAAAACTCCTCTAGATTATCAGCTATTTTACTACTAATACCTGGTATCTCCAGCGGTTGGGCCAAGACCTCCATAAGTGACAGGTTTTTTTCCTCGGCACAGGTCTTTATTTTTTCCAGAGTTTTTTCACCTATACCACGACGCGGAGTATTAATTACTCGGTCAAAACTTAAACTATCATTGGGATTACAAACCAGCTTTAGGTAAGCAATTATATCTTTTATCTCTCTTCTATCGAAAAACTTTCGTGCCCCGATTATTTTATAGGGTATATATTTTCTATTCAAAGCTTCTTCCATAACCCGGGATTGGGCATGGGTACGATAAAAGATAGCAAAATCACTATATTTTCTACCTTCCCGGTCCAGCAAATCAGCAATAGCATCAGCTACAAAGCGAGATTCCTGGAAACTGTCAGCAGCACAAAAGTGAATAACCTTTTCCCCTTCCCCCAGGTCACTGTATAGCATCTTACCCTCTCTATCCTGGTTGTTTATGATAAGGGAGTTGGCAGCAGTAAGTATATTCTGACTGGAGCGATAATTCTTTTCTAACTTAATTATCCGGGTATCCTGGTAATCGTTTAAAAAACGGGTAATATTATAAGGTTCTGCACCCCGCCAACTATAGATAGATTGATCGGGGTCACCAACTACAAATATATTATGCCTGGCTGAGGCCAACAGTCGGGCCCAATAATATTGGGCATAATTAGTATCCTGATACTCATCAATCATAATATAAGAAAACCAGTGTTGGTATTTTTCCAATACATCCGGATGTTCCTGGAACAGCTTGATACAAAGCACAATAAGGTCATCAAAATCCAGGGCATTTAGCTCTTTAAGTCGGGCATGGTACAGTTTATAAATACGCAGGTTTTTTTCTTTCGTTTGCTGAGGTAATTTAAGGCTTTGGAAATATTTTTCCGGCTCCATTAACCTGTTCTTTACTTGTTTAAAACCGTAAAACATTTCTTCCGGGCTAGTTGCCATATCGTTTTCTTCTTTAAGAATATTTTTTATTAACGATTTACTCTCAGTTTCATCAACAATGCTAAAGTTGTTCTGATATCCAAGTTTATCAATATCCATATGCAAAATACGATAACAGGCAGCATGAAAGGTTTGTATCCACCTGCCGGTATAATCGGGTATCATTCCCTTTACCCGAGAACGCATCTCCTGAGCGGCTTTATTGGTAAAGGTAATGGCCAGTATTGAATTATCGTGTACCCCATGGCTTATTAAATGGGCAACCCTGCGGGTAAGAACCCTGGTTTTACCGCTACCTGCTCCCGCCAGCACCATGCATGGGCCATCGCCGTGCAATGCTGCTTCGCGCTGCTGTTCATTCAGGTCTTTCAGAAAATCTATCATTTAAATAAAACCACCTTAATAAATTATGTAAACGGAAAAGTATAGTAGTAATGTAGATGCAAAGAAATGGCGCAACATACGTATTAATAATACCATAAGACTGCAACGCTTTCTGTTTTTAATATAAAATAAG